>JAQVDA010000067.1 GCA_028698535.1 Bacilli bacterium | reverse complement strand
ATTATGCTAAAACATGTTTATTTATTTAGTGAGGGTAACGCTAGTATGCGCAACTTATTAGGTGGTAAAGGGGCTAATTTAGCCGAGATGACTAACATTGGGTTACCAATCCCCAACGGTTTTATTATTACCACTGAAGCTTGTATTAGTTATTTTAATGATAGTTTGTTTTTAGAAAAATTAAAAGCGGAAGTGGTTAATACTATTACTAAATTAGAACAAGCTACTGGTAAAAAACTAGGGGATGTTAATAATCCTCTATTATTATCTATTAGATCAGGGGCTAGGGTATCAATGCCAGGTATGATGGATACTGTTTTAAATTTAGGTTTTAATGGTAAGTTAGTAAAAGAATTAATTAAAACTCATGATGCTCGTTTTATTTATGATAGTTATCGTCGCTTTATTCAGATGTTTGGCGATGTGGTAATGGGTATTCCTCATCAATATTTTGAAGAGGTAATTACTGATGTAAAAACTAAACAAAGTATTACTAATGATATTGATTTAACAGCGCAAGATATGCATGATATTGTGGGTAAGTTTAAAGCTGTTTATGAAAAGGAAACTAATTTATTATTGCCAGAAGATCCCCTTGAACAAATAATGTTCGCTATTGAAGCGGTTTTTCAATCATGGCATAATGAAAGGGCTAAAGTTTATCGCCGTTTAAATAATATTCCTGATGAGTGGGGGACGGCGGTGGTAGTTCAAGAGATGGTCTACGGTAACCTTAATAATAACTCAGCTACGGGGGTGGCTTTTACTAGAAATCCAGCCACTGGTACCCATGAATTATATGGGGAGTTTTTAATTAATGCTCAAGGAGAGGATGTTGTTGCGGGTATTAGAACCCCAGAACCCATTAAAAAATTAAAAGATATTATGCCTGAGTGTTATATGGAATTTGTAGATATAACTAAACATTTAGAGGCTCATTATCGGGATATGCAAGATATTGAATTTACAATTGAAAATAATAAATTATATATCTTACAAACCAGAACTGGTAAAAGGACCGCTAAAGCGGCTTTAAAGATTGCTCTTGATATGGTAGAAGAACAAATGATTACCAAAGAAGAAGCCATATTAAGAATTGATCCTGAACAAATGGCTCAATTAATGCATCCGACTTTTGATAATGAAGCCTTAAGGCAGATTAAACCGATTGCCAAAGGTTTACCAGCATCTCCTGGGGCGGTGAGCGGTAAACTATGTTTTAGTGCTAAAGAGGTAGTTACAGCCCTTAAAAATGGCGCTGGCGATATTATTTTAGTAAGAAATGAAACTTCAGCTGAGGATATTGAAGGAATGAATCTAGCCCAAGGTATTCTAACTATTAGAGGGGGTATGACTTCTCATGCGGCTGTCGTAGCGCGTGGCATGGGTAAATGTTGTATTACTGGTTGTGGCGCGTTAACCATTAATGAAGAAAAGCAACAACTAATCACCGCTGATGGTTCTATTTATCATGCTGAAGATTATATCTCGTTAGATGGTTCTTCCGGCTTGGTATATACGGGGAAGATAAATACTATTCCCCCAGTAATTACTCCGGAATTTAATAAGTTAATTAACTGGGCTCAAGAAATAAAGACTTTACAAATAAGAGCCAATGCTGATAACGCTCAGGATGCGCAAACGGCTTTAAAATTAGGGGCCACTGGTATTGGTTTGTGTCGTACTGAACATATGTTTTTACAAGAAAAACGCCTCTTAAAAATACGCCAAATGATTTTGGCTACTACTGAAGAAGAAAGAAACGAAGCCTTACAAACTTTATTACCAATGCAACGAGCTGATTTTGTGGCTCTATTTAAAACCATGCAAGGATATCCTATTACTATTCGTCTTTTAGATCCACCTTTACATGAGTTTTTACCATCAGAAGAAGCCGATATCACTTTACTTGCCCAACAACTTAACTTATCAGCTAAAAAGTTAATTGAGCGGATTAAATCTTTAAAGGAAACCAATCCAATGATGGGGCATCGTGGGGCTCGAGTATATATTACTTATCCAGAGGTCGCTAAGATGCAGACTCAGGCCATAATAGAAGCCGCTTTACAAGTTAGAAAAGAAGGGCTTGCGGTAAAAGTAGAAATAATGATTCCTTTAATTAGTGCTTTAGTGGAATTACAATATATCAAAGCTATTATCCAAGAGGTGGCTGATACTGTAATGGCATCAGAACAACTTAAATTAGATTATACTATTGGTACGATGATAGAAGTTCCACGTGCGACCCTAATAGCTTCTCATTTAGCGCGGGAAGTAGCGTTTTTCTCTTTTGGGACTAATGATTTAACCCAAATGACCTATGGCTTTAGTCGCGATGATGCCAAATTCCTAGAAGATTATTACCAAAAACAGCTCTTTACTTTTGATCCTTTTAGTAAACTAGACCAAGATGGTGTTGGTCAATTAATGCAGTTGGCTACTGTTTCGGGGCGGAAGAGTAATCCCAAATTAAAAATAGGAATATGCGGTGAACATGGTGGCGATTCTAGTAGTATTGAATTTTGCCATAACCTTGGGTTAGATTATGTCTCCTGTTCCCCGTTTCGAGTTCCGGTAGCCATTCTAGCCGCTGCTCAAGCGAAAATAAAATCATCATCAACTAAAAAGTAACAAGGGAGGAATTTCAATATGCAATCTATCTTATGTATTGGTCACTCTACCTATGATATTACTATTCCGATGCCAAACTATCCGGCGGAAAATATTAAGTATCGGATAAAAAATATTGTTGAATCAGGTGGTGGACCTGCTAATAATGCCGCTTATTTACTCGCTAAATGGGAGGTTAAAACCTATTATGCTGGGTCAGTTGGTAATGATTTATATGGTAATAGAATTAAAAAGGAATTAACCGACGGTGGAGTTGATACTACTTATTTAGAAGTTAAGGATAACATGCGTACTTCCACTAGTTATATCATCGCCAATTTAGAAAATGGTAGTCGTACTATCTTAGGACATCCTAATCTTGATATGATATGTACCAATCAAAACATCGCTTTAAACCCGGCGGTTATATTAGTAGATGGTTATCACTATGAATTAGCTAAGCAAACCTTAATTAACAATCCTGATGCGATTAGCATTTTAGATGCTGGGCGCGTTACTAAAGAAACCCTTTCCTTAGGGACTATGGTTGATTACTTAGTCTGTTCTAGAGACTTTGCTGAACAATTTTGTCGGCAAAAAATAGATATTAATAATAAAGATATCTTGCGTCTCATATATAATAATATGGCGGCAAGTTTTAAAACTAATATTATTATTACATTAGGCGCCAAGGGATGCTTATATTATAAAAATAATGATGTGGAAATTTTGCCGCCATACCAAGTTAAAGCCGTTGACAGTACTGGTGCTGGTGATATTTTTCATGGCGCCTTTGCGTATGGACTTTTTCACCACTATGATTTAGAAAAAACCTTGCGTATTGCTAGTATAGCGGGAGCCTTATCAGTTACTAAAATTGGTAGTAAACAATCTATGCCGGCTTTACAAACCGTCATGGAAATCTATCAACATGTGGACTAAATATTTACCCACCCTTGATTTACACGGTTTTATTTCTTCTGAGGCGGAACTTCTTATTAATCAATTTATTTTTGAACAATACTCTTTACA
>JAQVDA010000008.1 GCA_028698535.1 Bacilli bacterium | reverse complement strand
ACTTTTTTATCTTTTACCAAAATCGTTGCGTCATACCTTGATAACTCATATTCATTCATATACTTATTAATTCGTTCATACTGCAACATGGGAATAGTTTTTTTAATAGTGGTCAACCACGAAGAGGCAATAGAAAATGCCGGCAAATTAGGGTCAATAAAATACTTATAATCAGTCGCTTCCACTTTGGTTCTCATACTATAGGTTTTACGCTTATCATCATCAAAACGCCTTGTTTCCATCAGTACTTTTTTACCGGATTTTAACAACTCAGTTTGGCGCTTAACTTCATACTCAATCGCATCCTTAACGTTATTAAAGGAATTAATATTTTTTAACTCCACTTTAGTCCCCAGTGTCTCTGCTTCTGATTTAGTAATGGAAATATTAACATCACACCGCATTTGTCCCTTATCACTTTTCGCCTCAGAAACATCACAATATAAAAAGACTGATCTTAAAGCTTCTAAAAAAAGGACGGCTTCGCGACTACTATTAAGGCAAGGTTCGGTGACGATTTCAATTAAAGGAATGCCCGCGCGATTATAATCTAATAATGAATAATTATCAAAGTGATCTAAGCTTGCTGTATCTTCTTCTAGATGTAATTGTTTTATATTAACAGTCTTATCATGACCATCAACATTAATAATTAAAATCCCATTAACACCAAGTGGTTTAGTGTTTTGCGTTATTTGATACCCTTTCGGTAAATCAGGATAAAAATAATTTTTACGGTCAAAAATAAGTTCATCAGCTATATCACAATTTAAAGCCAGTGCGGTTTTTAAAGCTAATTCGACCGCCCCTTTATTAGTGACGGGCATAACACCAGGAAAAGCAACATCTACCGGTGAAACATTTATATTCGGTGTTACATCATAAGTATTAGGTGCGGATGAAAATACTTTGGACTTTGTTTTTAATTCACAATGCACTTCTAAACCGATTACTACCTTATACATCTTCCCGCCCCCCTCTCGCGATAATACCTTTTAGGCCTAATTTGGTCTCTAGCGCATACGCTATATTTAAAACTATATCATCATCTAATATACGGCCAGTAATATTAACCCCGATTGGCATTTCATCCACTAAACCACTAGGAATCGTAATACTAGGAAAGCCACCAAAATTACCTATCAATAAATGATTCTCCGACAATAAAGAAAAATCAGAAAAATCATCAATCTCTTCATTTAACAAAGGAGCGATGCCACGAGCCGCCGGTAAAATTAAACCATCATAAATTTTAAATAAGTCATTAATTTGTTCAACAATCATCCGTCTTAATCTTTGAGCGTTACGAAAGAAATTCGCTTGATTTTCTTTTTGTAAAACATAACTACCAAAAATAAAACGTTGTTTTATTGATTGGGAAAAACCTTTCGTTCTGGCATCAAAAATAATATCATCAATCGTATTACCTAGGCCTCTATTACCAAATGGAAGCCCCGTTAAATTAGCATTATTAGAAGTCGCTTCCGCTCCCGAAATAATTAAATAAGCTGGATATAAGGCCTTTAATAATTGTTTATCAATAGTAACCGGTTCAACTACCATGCCTAATTCTTCACAATGCTTTATTGCTAGCTTAAAATTATTAATAATTGAACTCCATTCTTTATTATCATTATCTAAATCAATAATTTCTTTAATATAACATAGCTTTTTCCCTTTAACATTACCATCTAACATATGCGCATAAACTTTATCATCATCTGGTAAAGTCGTCATATCCCTTTCATCATGACCTTTAATAGCATCAACCACATAAGCGGCATCCTTAACGCTTCTGGTCAAACACCCAATATGATCTAGTGAACTCGCCAATGGGAATAAACCGAAACGGGAAATTCGGCCATAAGTCGGTTTAAAGCCAACCACACCACCAAAAGCAGCCGGTCTTCTAATTGAATTACCAGTATCAGAGCCAAGGGCAAAAGGAACAATGCCCAGAGCCACAGCGGCCGTACTACCAGCTGATGACCCCCCTATTATGCGTTTTGGATCCCATGGATTATAAACTTTACCGGTGTGGCCAGTTGTGCCTGAACCACCCATCGCGAGTTCATCTAAAACGGTTTTCCCAATCAAAATCGCTTTTTTCTTTTTTAATTTACTAACTACCGTCGCATCAAAGACCGGACGATACTCTTTTAGAATGTTTGATGAACCCGTAGTTAGAATTCCTTTAGTCGCAATATTATCTTTTAAAGCATAAGGAACACCATAAAGAGGATTATCAATATCCCCTTTTAATTGTTTAGCTTCATCACTGGCCGTCTCTATTAAGGTAACAAAAGCATTATATTGTTGTTGATATTTTTTTGCTCTTTGTAAAGATTCTTCAACTAAAGTCGTTGGGGTTATTTTTTCCCCTTTCAATTGTTTAAAAATATCATCAATTGTTAATTTAAAATTACTCATTTTAGCTAACCACCTTTGGTACCTTTACTTCGTTATTTACTACTTCATTTGTATTACTTAATAACTCACTTGGTAAAAGACAATCAACTATTTTATCTTCCCTTAAAGTAATGTCCTTTAGAGTAAATGGGAAAGTTAAGGGTGACTTTTCAGCAAGACCATCAATCTTGTTCATTAACTGAATATGTTCTAATATTACTTTAAATTTTGCTTGTAGAACATCATATTCTTCATCTTCCATCGCAAACATTAAACTATTCGCACATTTTTTTAATAAGTCCTTATCTACTCCCATTAAATAACCTCCTAAGTCACATGCCAAGACAAAATAATGATTCTAATTATCTATAACATTAAATTAATTAACCTATTGGCGCCTGATGTAGGACTCGAACCTACGACAATCCGGTTAACAGCCGGGTACTCTACCAACTGAGCTAATCAGGCAATTAAAAAACAGTTTCTCTCCTATAAAGGGACGAATAACTGTTAACATTCGCGGTGCCACCCAATTTATCATATCTTTAATATGATCACTTAATCGATTCACCAAAATCGCATAACATGATAACGGATTACTTCCGGCTTAACCTACTATTGTTTCGATAAGCGACTCCTGAATGTTATTCATACCATCCTTTACTATTAGGTTTACACCATCCCTAACTCTCTATTAGTAGTAGTATTACTTCTTTCAATCACAGTCTCTGTAAAAATTATATAATATCTTATTATGTCTGTCAACTAAGATTATGTATTTTGATTATCATACACTGGATAGTTGTCATTCATTAGGTCTTATAATAATTATTACCACTAAGCCCAACTTTTTGATATAATATTATTAAGTAAGGGAGTGACAATGTGAAAAAATTAATATCAGGCATAAAACCAACCGGCCAATTAACACTTGGAAATTATATTGGTGCCATAAAACAATTTGTTAAATTACAAAATGAATATGAGTCATTTATTTTTGTCGCTGATTTACACGCTATAACTACGCCCCAAAATAAAAAACAACTACAAAAGTTAATTAAAGAATTGGTCGCTCTATATTTAGCTTGTGGTCTTGATTCTTCTAAAAATACTATCTATTTACAATCCGAAAATCCATATCATGCTCATTTATCCTGGGTCTTAAATTGCCACACCTATCTTGGTGAGTTAAACCGCATGACCCAATTTAAAGATAAAGCCGCCAAATTAAAAAAAGAGGGAATTCCCGCGGGTCTTTATACCTATCCCGTTTTAATGGCTAGTGATATCTTGTTATATGATGCTGATGTGGTACCGGTTGGTGATGATCAAAAACAACATGTGGAAATAACTCGTCGCCTCGCCGAACGTTTTAATAATAAATATGGGTCTACATTTAAAATACCTGATGTCATTATTACCTCAACTGGCGCCCGTATAAAAGATTTACAAGATCCGACTAAGAAGATGGATAAATCAAGCGTTTCTGATAAAGGGGTCATTTTAATGCTAGATCCAATCGAAAGTATTAAACAAAAAATAAGGCGAGCCGTTACTGATAATGATTCTATCATTAAATTTGATGAAAAAAATAAGCCTGGCATTTCTAACCTAATTAATATTTATGCCAACCTAAAAGATATTAGCATTAAGGAAACTGAAGAGGAGTTTAAAAAGGCCAATTATGGCGATTTTAAAGAAGCCGTGGCGAATCTTGTTACCGAAGTATTAAAACCAATCCAAGATAAATACCACCAAATAATAAATTCTAATATTATTGATGATATTTTAAATCAGGGTATAGAAAAAGCCCTCCCCCTAGCTAAAGCTAAATGCGAATACGTAAGTAAGAAAATAGGTTTAGGCAGGCCCTAAACCCATTTTCTTAAATATGATAATTTAATTAAATTATATAAAGCAAAATGTTGATTAGTCCACTCCTTATTTAACATCCTTTTCATTCTTTTATACATAAAATCAACATCATAGTTCTGATCATTATACCATTCATTATATAAATACTTTAACTTATCAATATTCTTTTCCTGATATATATGGTCAAACTCATGACTGAGGTGTTTTTTTATTTTTCTTTCTAACCGGGTCATAAACACATCTTTTTTTACTTCTTTTTTAATTACTTTATATTCTAATATCGTTATTGTCATCTTTGTTGCCATATTAATTATCTCTGTCTCTTCCTCAATTAAAAAAGCACTTTTAAAAATACTTAGTCCTTTATTATCAAATTCCACCGCTACCGCACGAAAACCATCGGTAAAGATGCCCGCGTAATCGATATGTGAGCCAGACTTACGATTAAATAATTCTGTTTTTTGATATAACAAAGTTAATAATTCCTTAGAAACTTTGATTTTATAATTATATATGTCAAAAAAGGTATTAGAATCCACCCTTAAAATAGATATCTTCTTGATATGCTCAATATCATCAGTTGGTTGCCACTCGTAGAATTCATAAATATAAGGATTATCAGTCCAATTTAATAATACATCATAAATATAACTCATTATTTAATCCCCCTTTAACAAAGATGGTTAAACTAATAATTACTAACCCAATAAGCGCTAGTAAACACTCTATTTGGCCACTAATAAAATATAAATACTCACTAAAACTATATCCTATGGTCATTAAGTTGGTATACATTATTATGTACATAAAACCAATTACCATTAAACCAAAACCTACCAAAAAGAAAAATACTCTATAAACCACTACTACTCACCTACTAAATTCTATTTACTGTTATTACTATTTATTATATAATTATAATATGATGATTATAGGAGGTTAACAATGAATACCATTAAACTTTTTCAATATATACTCTTGGGTATTATCCAAGGATTCACAGAACCATTACCTATTTCGTCTAGTGGTCATCTGGTTATTTTAGGTCATTTATTTAAAACCAATATTTTTACTGACCTAAATTTTGAAATAATGCTTAATTTTGGTTCTTTAATAGCCATTATTCTTATTTATAAAGAAGATATTATAAAAATTATAACCGGCTCTATAGCTTATTTACAAACTAAGAAGCCAAAACATCAACCAGACTTTACTTATATTATGTTACTAATCATTGGAACTATACCAGCCGGAATAGCGGGACTCTTATTTAAAGATTTAATTGAACAATTATTTATTAATAATCTTAAATTAATTGGTTTTAGTTTATTAGTCACCGGTTTCCTTTTATATATTATTCGTAATTCAACCGGAACCATTGATGATAATAAAATTAGTTTTAAAAGTGCTTTTATGGTGGGATTATGCCAAGCAATCGCGTTAATACCAGGAATAAGTAGAAGCGGCATGACAATTGTTGGTGGTCTACTGAATGATTTTAAAAGATCAACGGCTTTAAAATTTTCCTTTTTACTCTACATTCCCGTTAGCCTAGGTAGTTTTATGCTTGGTATAAATGATATTATCACTCACGAACAAATAGCTATCATATGGTTACCATATTTACTGGGAACAATAGCGGCCACTATTGTTACTTATTATACTACCAAATTATTTATTAAAATAACCACCGAGGGTAAACTTATTTATTTTGTTTATTATTGTTTGGTAGTTGGTAGTTTAGTTTTATTATTATTATAAAAAAACATCTTTTTAGATGTTTTTTTGATGTTATTTACTTTCACTATCCACTATATTATCTAATATCTCCATATCAACCTGACTAATATGTTCAAACTTCTTAGCTATCTTCTCGGTTGTAATATGGAATATTTCTACATCTTTATTAACCGTTTGAATACTTCGGGCTAGTTTATTCCACCTATCGCGATAACGATTAAATTCAATGCCTAATCTTTTTAATTCACGATGAATTATACCTGCATATTTATCCCTTTCTAAATTTTTAATTATCATTTGAATAACCGTAAGCGTACTAATTAAAGTAGTCGGAGCTGTAATCCAAACTCTTTTTTTATAGGCATACTCAACTAAATCATGATGGTAGGCATTAATTTCCGCAAAAATAGCCTCGGCTGGTAAAAACATTATGGCTTGATCTGATGTCTCACCCGCAATAATATACTTACTAGCAATATCATCAATATGTTTCTTAATATCACTTTTAAATAACTTAGTGGCTTTTTCTCTTTCAATCTTAGTTTTATTTTTATCTACCATCAATTGATAGTTTTCTAATGGGAACTTAGAATCAATTGCCACCGTATTAAGTGGCGGGGGGGCGAATAATACGGCATCAGCAATCACCCCATTTTTAAATTGGTATTGCATTTGGTATATTTTATCATTCTTATCCCCAAAAATACTTACTAAAATGTGTTTCAAATTTACTTCCCCAAAAATACCCCGACTCTTTTTATCAGTTAAAATATCTTGTAACGAAACAATATCGGAAGATAAACTATCAATTTTCTTTTGGGCTTCATCTATTTTTGATAACCTTTCTAAAACCGAGATAAAAGTTTTATTCGTTTGTGCGAAATTTTCATTTAAACGTTCATTAACTTTATCACTAATTAAGTTTAAACGATAATCTAACTTCTCATTTAAGTGATTAAAATCATTTGTTAATTCTTTATTTAATTCCCCCTTAAAATTACTTACTTCTTTTGTGATATTAGTTTCAAAGCGACCTAAACGCTCCGTGATATTGGCCTCATTAATATTTTTAAATATTGATATTGTAACTAAAATGATAATTAATATTAATAAACCAACAATTAAATACTCCATCATTACACTCCTATTCTATTCTTAATTTTCGACTTACCAACTTTGACAAAAAATAAACCACAATTAACATTAAAATTACTTCAATAGTAATAATGGGATTCTTAATACTATCCACTATATTCATACCAATATAACCCCAAAAATAAACAATGACTACTTTTCCAATTAGAAGCGATAATAAGAATTTTCGGGCGGCTATTTTTGACACTCCTGCCCCCACATTAATTAATAAAACTGGTAAAAACGGAATTGCATTTAATATTACCAATTGACTAAATTCGACATTATTAATAAGCGTCATTATTTTGTTAAAGCGGGGTTGTTTTTTAATTTTTTGATATAAATATTTACTAAACCATTTTCTAAAAATTAAAAAAGTTAACATACAACCAACAGTTGTTCCTAACCATGACAAAACAAAACCAAAAACAGAACCATAAGCATACATATTTAAAGTTATAAATAAAGATAATGGTAAAATAGGTACAATGGATTCAAGTACAACAATTATAAAACCTAATAGTGGACCTAATCCTTTTAATGATTCTATAATAAAAATAATAATAAATTCTAAAAATACTAACATATAATCACCGTCTGTTATCATTATATTACATCTTTATCTTATTTAAAAGAAAATAAGATACTTTTGTACCTTATTATTCTTGTTGCCACGCACGATATCCTCCTATTATATTCACAACTTGATAGCCTTCCTTCGCTAACATTTTACAAACATAAGTACTAGAACAACCTTTTTCACAATATAAATAATAACATTCATCTTCTTTTAAATAAAAGGAAGAATCAGACAACAATTTATATATGGGAATGTTTTTTGCCTTAAGTATTCTACCTTGATTAAATAATTTTTCATCTCTAATATCTATTAAATTTATTTTATCACCTAACAACTTTAATTTAGATATAGAAATATCGGTATCCATCGATAACCCTCCTAAGGTATTATATGATACCGATAAATTATAAGGTAGTTAATTTAAAATATATCATCTTCCTAGTATTATTGTTTGCCTATATTAGAACGGCATTTCTGGTTTATAACCGACATAATTAGGGCCAATGGTAATCGGGAAAGGAGCTAAATCAGGCCAATCAGGCATCGGTAAACGAATAATCACTTCTAACTCCCCCTTAGAATTAATATAGGCACTATCAAAGTTAGTAATATTAAGTTTGTTAATATAATTATTAATTTTTTCTGAAGCCTCCGGATGATCTAAATCATAGTCAAACACTTCTAGATAAAGATGTTTGATAGTAGATTTAACCATTCCTAGCTGCTGATTTATATTAACTTTACTATATTTTAGCACTTCATCTTTCGTCATTATTTTTCCAGTTTGCTTATCAACATTGTAAACTGTATAGGGTGGAATAAAAAGGTGTTCCTGCTGCGCGGCGGCCGTTTCGTATTTTAATATTATGGTTACAATATCTTTATTATTATAATAAATAAATTCATTATAAGTAATTGATTGAAAACTCAATTTATCATTATTTTTATCAAAAGTAACCTCATTTATTAACCTTTCAAAATCATTCTTTAAAACTTTATTGATATTATCGGCTTTTTCACCATCTAAATTAAGTTGAATTAAATTAATAGTATATTCATCATAACTAGTATTATTTATCTTAATATAACAAGTCGTCGCCACATAAACAACTTCATTGGCTGTTTTATTCTCGCAAATGAAATATTTTTCCCGTAACTCTCCATTAATTAAATCATTATTATTATTGTTATTATCGTTGGAATTGTTATTATGATTATTATTCGGCTCCTTGTTCAAATTGGGTTTAATATTGCCCGTTAATAACGAATAAGTAATAACAATAATCGCAAATAAAACCATTATGCCAATAATTATGACAACTTCTTTATTTTCACTTAATTTCATCCAACCACCTTCCTTAATTTATAAACCTATTCATCATCAAAAAAATCATCAAAGAAATGATCCTCATCATCTTCAGGCGTATCATCTTCATCAAAATAAATTAATGGTTTTTTAGTTTCCTTAGTATCACTAACCCCCGGCTTAAATGCTTGCTGCTTCTTGGTTTCTTTCTTTTTAGTATCATCAACCGATGATAATGGTGATGTTTTTTTCTGAGCTTGTTCCTTTTGTTCCTCTTCTTCTAAGGCCGCTATTTTAGCGTCTATTTTTTTAACTAGCTCATCAACATTAAAATCCATCCGTCTTGGTGGAATTGGTGGCGGCGTATTACCGCTATCTAACATTTCAAACAACTTATCTCTTTTTTTAGTTTTTACAAATTCTTTCAAATCAAATAATTCAATTTTTCGCATATCACGAACGGGAAAACGACCCTTCTCATATTTCTTTTTAGAAAAGGAATATGCACTTAAATCAGGAAATTTAGTTTTAAACGGGTGTAAACGGTGTTTATTAATAATAACTTCACCCATTTTCAAAGTCTGTAATTCACTAACGGTAATTAACGGTTTGGTTTGACCTTTATTATCTTTATCTTTTGATTTAACTTCGCCACACAATTCACTAATTTCTTTTAACGCAGTTAGCTCACTACTTAAAAGATAAATTAGGTTAGCACAATTACCTTTAATTGTTTCGGCGTTTTCCTTACCATAAACTTGATTTAATTGGGCAAAGTTTTGAATAATTAAATTAAACCTTATTAATCTACTACGTGCAGCGGTTATCATTGTTGTTATATCTTTTAGAGGTGGCATATTAGCAAATTCATCTAGGACAAAATTAGTTCTAACTGGTAACTTACCACCATTTTGTTGGGCTACATCAATAAGCGCTTCATAGCATTGCTTAACAAAAATGGTTGCTAACGGGTGATAGGTTTTTTTCTCATCTTGAATAATAATAAAGACCGCCGTTTTTTCTCTCCCAATATCATACATATTAAAATCACTATAAGATAACATCTCTGATAGTCTTTCACGAGCGGAAAATAATCTTATTTTTTGTTTAAATACCGATAAAATACTTCCTTTTGTTTCACTTGGCGCAAATAGGGCACTTGCCACACTCGTATAAGAAGGTTTCGCGGGATCCTTAGTCGCAAAATATTCCTTAATATAAGTTGAACCACCAAAGGGTTCTTCACCTACCGTTGACATTAAATTAATACTATTTAAGTTTATTTCTTCTTCTTTAGCGTCTTCAAAGAGAGCCAAAGCTAACCCAGAAAAATAATCGGCGGACGTTTTCTCCCAAAAAGGATCGGCATTACCAGGGTTTTCCTCATATAAGATATTAACCGCTAGATCATCTAGTAATTCATTTGCCTTATCTTGATTACCACTTTTATACAACTGATAAGGTAAATTTAAAGGATTCCAAGCATTACCCTCTTGTGGATCACGTAAATTTATAATAACTATCTTATAGCCTTTCTCCAATAATAAGCCGGCATTATGCTGATATAATTCCGCCTTTGGGTCAGTCGCAATAAGTGATTCACCCTTTTTGGCTAAAATTTGAATTAACGGATGCGCAAAACGTCTCGTTTTTCCGCTCCCTGTAGTTCCAATAATTAAACTATGTGGTTCCCCATCATCAACCCATATTTCTTCACCGTCACTAATTATCGGTACCCCACCATAATTAAAATTATTATCACTCGCAATAATCCTCTTTAAAAACTTTTTCACTTCGGCTGGTTTTGCCCAACGCGAATATCCCTTATCACTTTTATTAGTAATTAAACCAAATCCTTTTTCACGATCAAAGAAATAAGAGCCAACACTAAACATAATAACAATCAAAATAATTAGATAGAAAACTATTGTGGGATATAAATAATCACCACGGAAAGCGGGAAAAGGATTAAAACCATATGAAACTCCTGTTTCCGCAAAAGCAACAAAATTTAAAATACCAATGGCCACTAAATATAATAACAAAATAGCAAATAATATAAATATTAATATATCCTTTGGTTCTGCTCTAAATTTCATCAATAAAACCTCCCTATTTAATAACCTCTGAACAAGAACGAATGGAACCACTACAATGCGGCTGATAAATATCATTTAAACACATTGCTGCTTCGTAGAGGTTTTTGCCCTCTCTAATTTCTAAATGTAAATGGACGCCAGTTGAATATCCACTTGTCCCCATAATACCAATTGGAGCAAACGCGGAGACAAATTCACCAATTTTAATAGTCGGATTAACGCTTTTTAAATGAGCATAAAGGCTATAATATGTTTTACCCTCAATATCATGACGAATGGTTATATGATTACCATATCCATACGCGTCTACTCGAAAGTTAGGATATTTCGCTACCACTTTTACAACTGTTCCATCAGCCACAGCATGAATAGTTGGGTCTTTATCAGCGGGTGGCACAATATCTAAACCATGGTGCATCTTCCATTCCCATGATTGAGGATCCCGCCTTATACCGCAATCAGAACTAACCCGACAGGACAATACTGGTAATTGCCATATCCCCATAATTTCTGGCGGCATTTCACCAAGAGAATATTCAAATTCATTATTACAGTCAAAGATATAACAAAATTGATTTTCAATCCACTCTATTTCTTCAACAAATTCATCACCAGATATTACATCGGCTTTATTAGGTAATACCATCGAAATATATTCGGTTTTTATCTTTTCAAAGTAATTATCGCGCGATACATCATAAATAGTATATCTTTCAGTCTCTTCATAACCAACCGGACATGTTAGAATCTCATTGGGTTCAAAGGAACTAAATGATTTTGTATCTACTACCGCTTTACTACTATTAAGCCTTCTTAATGCCTTATCATTCTTAAAGATATCAAATGAGGTTCGCTTATGACCTGGGTCTACAGAAGGGGGTGATGGCGTGTATTCCTCTTCCTCTTCCGTCTCCTCACCATATTTTGTACATATAATTTTGGTTCCTTCAATAACCATCCAATTAGCTAAAGTTTCAATTAAGTTTGTATCCATATCATTATAAGTAAAATTCCTATTATATTTATTAGTTATTGTATAAGTGGCTCCAATTAATTGAGCGGGAATAGTCACCTTTTTTTCTTCATGTATTTTATTGCGAGCGGCTAAAACCCGTTGATAAAATTTACCTTCATCACTATTAGGATCAACATCATAATCCAAGCCAACGATATAGCCTTCTGCCCCTAATGCATGATTTACCCCTAAGATGTTAGCAATTGGGGCTATTATGGCCGTAATAAGAAGAATAAAACTTAAAATCAAGACCACCTTGCCAATAATTGGCCATAACCACGGCGGAATTTTTTTTGCAAATTTAATGGCTTTAACTACTTTTCCCATATCATCCATTGTTTATTACCACCTTTAAACTATTATAGACCACCGCCACTACCAAATGATTCTAATTCTGCCTCCGTTACAATTATACGTATAGTCATCCGCTTTGAACCACAGACAAAAAGGGCAGCCCCTTGATCAAATCTTTTAATACTTTCCTTCTCGTTATCATTTAAATCAATTAATTTAGACAAATCATCAACTGCTTGCTTCTTAAGACCCATGACAAGATAATATGAAGCATTATCAAAAATAGCTTTACCTTGGGTTATTATTCCAGCATCGCTGAAATCACTTGGTTGTTGAGTAATGATAATCGTGCCAGTATTATATTTACGGGCTCTTCTTTGAACTTGAGCTAAAAACTCAGCCCCCAAAACGTTATTACCACTTAATAATACATGGGCTTCATCTACTGATAAAACAGTGTTAACATCTTTATCTAAACATAAACCCCAAGCATATTTTAACACATTAAAGAATAATGCGTTACGAATATTAGTATCAGCATTCATTAATTCCTTAATATTAAAAACAATAAAATCACTCTCAGCTTCAATCGTAGTGTGACCATCAAAATAATATTTTAGCTCCTTTGTAAGAGGCCTTATTTTCAACTCTAACATTTCCATAATATTACGTTCATGAGTCTTTTCAGTCATAGATACTAATTTACCTTTAATAGTAGCATACACATCCTTAAATGTCGGATAATCTTTCGAGGTAAAAGTACTAAAATCAGTATTAAAATCAATCCCAAATCGACGGTAGGTATCCTGAACCATTTCACTAAATAAGGTTAAAACATCTTCTTGAATTGAAGGATCATAATAACGCATAAATGCTTTTAAAAACTGTAGGGTTTTGGTGAGAATCGTATAACCTAATCCTTGTTTTAACTCATCTTCATCAGCATCAGTAATTATCTCTAGGGGGTTAACCATACCAAATTCGCCACCTTTACCTAAATCAATAAAATCGCCGCCATAAAGGTTGGTCATCTCCTCTATTTCCCCTTCTGGATCAATAGCCACAATCTGGTATTTATTACGAATATGATTACGGAGCAATAATTTAGCCGCTGTTGATTTACCACTACCAGTAGTACCAAGAATAATCATATTAGCGTTAACGCGGTTATGTTCCTTTTTAATTTGGTATAAAAACTGATTAAATAATATGACACCGCCTGAAAAATCAACTCCTAGTAAAGTGGATAAACCTTCATCTTTGATACTATCAAAGATAAATGGATACATAGCGGCCATCGTCACAGAAGGAATTGGGGTGCCAATTCGTTGTTCTATGTCTTGACTTTCAAAGATAGGAATAATTGACTTAAATACCTTTTCTTGTTCAAAGCGCAGTGGAATTGCCCTTAAACCCATCGCATCTAAATAGTTCTTAAGTTGTAACTTTTTATTTTCCAAGTCTTCTCTAGAATTTCCAACTAACATAAGATGCATTTGAAAGTCAAATATTCTCGCTTGGGTTGCGGTCAACATCGAAATGAAGGTTTCTAATGAATCAACATCTTGCCTAATACGTTCCTGAATAGTTTTATCTTTTTCCTCTTGATAACGGGCTTTTAAATCAGCAATTTCTTTATTTAACATTTTAGCCATGGTACCAAAAGGCACAGGAATATGTTTTATTACTAATTTTATTCCCGACATACTAGTTAGACCAGATAAGAATCCTGGAGCGATAAACTTGGGA
Source organism: Bacilli bacterium (assembly GCA_028698535.1). Taxonomy (GTDB): domain Bacteria; phylum Bacillota_I; class Bacilli_A; order RF39; family UBA660; genus JAQVDA01. The sequence goes on along the minus strand of JAQVDA010000008.1, from coordinate 1,696 downwards.
TACGATATTACTGAAAGTATTGTCGCATATTTATCACTAACAACAAAGTCTCCAGGGTTAAATTGTAATCCTTTCGGAGCTAATTGACTTTTAAAATTCATTATGACATCACCGCCCCAAACTCAGTCTCCATCCCGGCATTTAGGAAGTTGTTTAAAATAACGCGCAGATCTTCATTGGTTGTTTGTAAACTATTTAAACCGCACGCGGAAAGACCATTAATCAAAGTTCTTATGCGCTTTTGAATAACATCAATGTTTTTCTCCTTAAATAATAAATAATACTCGGTATCAACAACATTATTATTCATAAACATATTGGCTTTATTAATATCTTCCATTACCATCTTCCTCGTTATAGGATCTTGAGTTGAATTATATAATAATTGTAATTGGGCTAAATACACCGAAATATCTACTGGTCGATCAGCCACCATAATCCAAAACTCATAATCAATAATATTATAAAGATTCTTAAACCCAATTAAAACATTAGTCTGCGCATCGGAATCTAACATGAAAATATTTTTTGGCATTATTTTAACACCCGTTACTTTCATATTGTTATCAAGAGTAATCATGCCATTACTAATTGATTTAACCGGAATATAATCTTCGGTATATTTTGATTTACTTCCCTTCTTTATAATACTCATGCATACACCAACCCTTCCATATATATCTTTGTCTGTTAGTATAGAAACTTAACATACTTGTTAATACTACCAACACATTATGATAATTTGGTATAGGTGCGACCAATACACCACTTATTAGTGCGGGCGATAAAATTATCATTGTAGAACCAAAATTATCTGTTGGTAAAATTAATAATAATACAATTGTAATTGCAATACCAGTACCAAATAATATTATATCCACAGAACGAAATATATTAAAAATAAGTGCTCCCCTTTTGGTATTAGCTGGTATTAAATAACTATCATTCATATGCTAATTTAATTCCCCTTTCTATTTTATGGTGTCCCTGAACCAGGTCCACCAGCTCCAGCCCTATAGGTAGTTCTTCTTGGTTTGCCTGGTGTTTGTTTTTTCAAAGCTTCTAGTTGCTTTTTCTTTTTTTCTAAATTTTCCTTAGCACCTTCCACAGTAGCTCTCATATGTTTTTCCCTCGCAATAGCCGCATTATAATTAGCATCAGCCGCTCTATATTCAGTAGAATTCGCACCATATTGTTGAGCTACTATACTGCGTTCAGTATCAAGACGACTCATTTCTATTTGTATATCTTTATACTGCCCTTCATATCTTTGCATACGGAATTCTGCGTTGTCAACATCATTTTTAGCATCTTGAAGGTGAGCTTTACTAGCAGCCGCACCAGCCACCGCCCCACTTGTTTTCCGATTAAACCATGCTCCAAATCCTGCCTGAGCCTTTTCGTCACCTGTTGCTGCTTGCAATACAGCCGTTGATCCCGATTTTAGGCCTCCCATTCCAGAGCCGCCTTTGCCTTTTTCATCTAAACCCATAAATGGCACACTTTTGGCGCCGGCTGCACCTCCTTGTAATAGCCCAGCAGCCGCACCAGCCCAACCCCCTGCTGCTGCGCCTGTGATTGCCCCGCCAATAGCACCCGCCGCCGTTGATCCCGCCATGCCTACGCCAGGGATTTGCTTAAGTTTCGTTAATGGGTTAATATTAAACTCACCAGTTCCTTTAATCCCAAATAATTC
>JAQVDA010000007.1 GCA_028698535.1 Bacilli bacterium | reverse complement strand
GAAAGATTCCTTTACGAACTTGTGTGGTGACAAAAGAAAAGTTACCAAAGAAAGAACTAATCAGAATTGTCCGGGATAACCAGGGTAATGTTAAAATTGATTTAACTGGTAAAGCTAATGGACGGGGTGCTTATCTGAAGAGGGATAAGGATGTTTTTAATAAAGCGAAAGTTAATAAGATTTTAGATAAGCATCTAGAAGTTAAGGTGCCTGATTGGATATTTGCTGAGTTAGACAATATAATTTAAAAGAAAGAAGGTGAACCGATATGATGAGTGTCTTAGAATATGCTTTAGAGGTGAAAAAATCAGCGATGGATATTTTAACTGAGTGTAAGAAACTAGGCATTGATGTTTCACGCCAAGAAGATATTTTAGATGAGGAAGCTATCATCATGCTGGATTCTGTGTTTGCGGCTTTAACCCAAGAAGAGGATGTTTTTGAGGACTCAGATGATGAGTTTGTTAGTGGTGACGAAGATTTAACTATGGCCCCACCTAAACAACCAAAAAAAACAAAGGCTAAAAAGGTATCTTCAGAAGATAATTTTACTTATGCTAAAGAACGCAAGAAGATGTATAAAAGAAAAGATAAATTAACTACTAATATCAGCCCCGAACTAGACGATGATGTTGTTTTATATCATGACCAAATGACGGTTACTGATCTAGCGACTGCTCTTAATATTAGTCCGGCGGAGTTTTTAAAGAAGTTAATAAGTTTAGGTATTATGGTTAATATTAATAGTGTTATTAGTTATGAGAATGCCGAGATAATTATTCTTGAGTATAATAAGATTTTAAAAAGAGCCGAAACCCAAGATGAAAGTAATTTTGAAGCCTTTGAAGATAATGATGATGAAAAGTCTTTAGTGGAAAGGCCACCAGTGGTAACTATTATGGGCCATGTTGATCATGGTAAAACTACTTTATTAGATACAATTAGAAAAACTAAGGTAGCCCTAGGTGAAGCGGGTGGGATTACGCAACATATTGGGGCTTATCAAGTTAGTTATCAGGGTAAAAAGATAACTTTTATTGATACTCCTGGTCATGAAGCTTTTACCGAAATGAGAGCCAGAGGGGCTAGTGTAACTGATATCGTTATTATTATTGTGGCGGTTGATGATGGAGTTATGCCTCAAACCAAAGAAGCAATTGATCACGCTAAAGCGGCGGGGGCACCTATTATTGTAGCCATTAATAAGATGGATAAACAAGGCGCTAATATAGAACGTATTTTAAAGGATTTAGCGGACTGTGGTATTATGCCAGAAGAATGGGGTGGGGAAACTCTAATTAGTAAAATATCGGCTGCTCGTGGCGATGGTATTAACGAATTGTTAGATAATATTTTATTAATTAGTGAGATGCTAGAATTAAAGGCTAATCCACATCGCTATGCCAGGGGTACTGTTATTGAATCACGCTTAGATAAAAAAGTTGGTGTGGTAACTACCTTATTAATTCAAAATGGGACCTTAAGGTTAGGGGACCCAATTGTTGTTGGCACCACATACGGTAAGGTTAGAACTTTGATTAATGATTTAAATCAACCAATAGTAGAAGCACCACCATCTTTACCAGTAGAGATTATTGGTTTAAATGATGTGCCGGTGGCGGGTGATAAATTTATGGCTTTTGAAAGTGAAAAGAAAGCCCGCACGATTGCGGAAATGCGTCAAAGAAAGTTGGCTACTTTATCTAAAAAGGGAACCGCGTTATCATTAGATGATTTATTTAAAAAAATCCAAGATGGAATTAAGGAAATAAATGTTATTTTAAAAGCGGATATGCGGGGTAGTGAGGAAGCTATAAAGCAAGCTTTAGTGGAAATTGATGTTGAAGGTATTAAAGTTAATGTAATTAGAAGTAGTGTTGGAAATATTAGTGAGAGTGATATTGTTTTAGCGAATGCTTCCGAGGCGATTATTATTGGTTTTAATGTTCGCCCATCAGCGAAAACCCAAGAAGTGGCTAAAGAATATAATGTTGATATTAGGTTACATACTGTTATTTATAAGATAATTGAGGAAATGACTTTAGCGATGAAAGGTATGCTAGATCCAGAATATGAGGAAAATATTTTGGGGCAAGCAGAAATAAGGAAAATATTTAAGTTTTCTAAAGTCGGTAATATTGCCGGTTGTTATATTAATAGTGGTATCATAAAAAAAGGAGCCAAAGCCAGAGTAATAAGGGATGGTATGGTTATTTTTGATGGGGATATTAGTACTATCCAAAGGGAGAAGGACGCCGTTAAAGAGGTAAAGCAAGGTTTTGAATGTGGTATTACGATTGATAAGTGTCATGACATGAAGGAAAAGGACATTATTGAAGCCTATGAAATGGTAGCTATAAAAAGATAAAGGTGATAAATATGAGTATTAGAAGTGAACGTCTAGCAACCCTTTTTGTTAGAGAGGTAAGTAAAATTTTAGCCGAAGAAATAAAAGATGAGACAATCAAGTTTGTTACTATTACTGGGGCTGATGTTACTAGAGATTTAAGTTTAGCGAAAATTTATTTTACCGTTTTAGATGATAATAAGAAAGAAGTTATAACTAATAGTCTAGAGAAGGCGAGTCGTTTTGTTCGCAAGGAACTATGTGGCCGTGTGCAACTTAGAAAAATGCCGGAAGTAAAGTTTGTTTATGATGAATCTATCGCCTATGGTAATAAAATAGAACGGATTATTGAAAAAATAAAGGAAGATTAATTTTATTAATTAAAAGATTACTTTGTAATTGACAAAATAATCTTATAAGAAAAAACTTGCTTTTTCATAAGATATTTTGTATATTATATAATGATTACCTAATCGTGGTTAATGGCTCTCCGACTATAACTAGGATTAGGCAAATAAAAAATAAGGAGGAACAAAATGGCTTTAACTACTAAACAGAAAGAAGAAATTATTAAACAATACGCGCGTGGTAAGGGTGATACTGGTTCACCGGAAGTGCAAATAGCTATATTAACAAAGGAAATTACGGCTTTAACGGAACACTTGAATAAACATACTCATGATTATCATTCTAAACGTGGGTTATTAAAAAAAGTTGGTCAACGTCGTCGTTTACTAAATTATTTAGCGAAGGAAGATGTTACTAAATACCGCGATGTAGTTAAAAAATTAGGATTAAGAAAGTAGGCACTCTTTTTTGAGTGTTTTTCTTTTAAGAAGGAGTGCGAATAATGGCAAGAAAAAAGTTTGATTTTGATTTTAGAGGTAGAAAGATTACGGTGGAGGTGGGGGAATTAGCCCAACAAACTAATGGGTCAGTGTTAGTTAGATATGAAGACACGGCTGTTTTAAGTGTGGTGGTAGTTAAGGAAGACATAGTTAATTATGATTATTTCCCGTTAATGGTTCTGTATCAAGAACGATTATATGCGGTTGGTAAAATTCCGGGTGGATTTATTAAAAGGGAGGGACGACCAACGGAAAATGCGACTTTAACAGCGCGCTTGATTGATCGCCCGATTAGACCTTTATTTCCAACTGGTTTTATGAATGATACTCAAATTATTAATACGGTTTTATCAGTTGATCAGGATAATTCACCAGAAATGATGGCGTTACTTGGTTCATCATTAGCTTTAGGCATAAGTAATATTCCTTTTCAAGGGCCAGTCGCCGGAGTTAATATAGGCCGCGTTAAGGGGAAGTTTATTATTAACCCAACGACCGATGAGCTAGAACAAAGTGATCTTGATTTAATTGTGGCGGGTACTAAGGATTCAATTAATATGGTGGAAGCCGGTAGTAAGGAAATAAGCGAAAAGGATATGTTGGCAGCAATTATGTTTGGGCATAAGGCTATTAAAGAGTTAATTAGTTTCCAAGAAGCCATTATTAAAGCCGTTGGATTACCAAAGAAAGACTATTCTTTATTTATACCGTCTCCTGAATTAAGAGAAAAAGTAACCGAAATGAGTAAGGCTAAATTAGCTAAAGCGTTATTAGAAAAAAATAAAATTAAGCGGGAACAATTAATTAATACCATTACTAATGAAGTATTAGATAAGATAATGGTTGAATATAAGGATGATAAAGAATTAACGGAAATATTAAAACAAGCCGAATTGGTATTAGAAGAAATTGAATATCATGAGGTGCGCCGTTTAATTGTTGAAGAGAAGATTAGACCGGATGGGCGTAAGGCTAAAGAAATTAGACCTTTATCATCACAAATTGATGTTTTAGGAAGAACTCATGGCTCCGCTTTATTTACCAGAGGCCAGACCCAAGCCTTAAGTACGACTACTTTAGGAGCCATAGGTGAACATCAAATCTTAGATGGCCTTGGCATTGAGGAAGGCAAACGTTTTATGCTTCATTATAATTTCCCTTCTTTTAGTGTTGGGGAAACCGGCCGTTATGGACCCCCCAATAGGAGGGAAGTAGGGCATGGGGCTTTGGGTGAGAGAGCCTTGTTACAAGTTATACCTAGTGAAGAGGAATTTCCATATACTATTAGGGTTGTATCAGAAATTCTGGAGAGTAATGGTTCAACTAGTCAGGCCAGTATCTGTGCTGGTTGTTTATCATTAATGGCAGCCGGGGTACCAATTAAAGCGCCAGTGGCTGGTATTGCGATGGGTTTGATAATGAAAGATAAGCAGTATACCATATTAACCGATATTCAAGGATTAGAGGATTTTAGGGGGGATATGGACTTTAAGGTGGCTGGCACGAAAAATGGCATTTGTGCTTTACAAATGGATATTAAAATAAAAGGGATTACACTAGAAATCTTAGAGGAAGCTTTAGAACAAGCTAGAATTGGCCGATTAGCAATTCTTGATAATATGACAAAGACAATTAGTAAGCCTCGGAAGGAACTTAGTAAGTATGCGCCAAAGATTAAACAGATTCAAATTAAACCAACTAAAATTAAAGATGTTATTGGGCGTGGGGGCGAAACCATTACTAATATTATTGACCAATGTGATGATGTCAAAATTGATATTGAAGATGATGGCCGTGTAATTGTTTATCATAAAGATTACGCTATGATTGATAAAGCTTTAGGCATGATTGAAGATTTAGTAAGGGAAGTTGAAGATGGTAAAATTTATACAGGAAAAGTGGTTCGTATAGAAGAATTTGGTTGCTTTGTTGAGTTATGGCCTGGGTGTGACGGTTTAGTACATATATCACATTTAGATAGTAAACGTGTTGAACGGGTTGGGGCTGTGGTTAAATTAGGTGATGAAATAATTGTTAAGGCGATTGGTTATGATCGCAAAGGTCGTCTTAATTTATCACGCCGAGAAGCTTTAAAATAATTATTATAAAAATCTCTCAAACAGAGATTTTTTTGTGCCTAAATAAGCAATAAAAAACCTAGTTATTCATATAATCTATTAGGTGATATGATAATGCGAAAAGTCTTTGAGATATTAGGTTTTATCACTTTAGTATGCTTTAGTTTTTTTTATACGGAAAAAGCCCTAACGGTGGTTAAGGAACTTGACCCAATAAGGCAAGAAATATATGAGATTTTAGATTTGTATAATGTCGAAGCGGCTGAGGCGGAGATTTTAAATGATAGTTATATTATTCCCGGTTATAATGGTTTAATAATAGATGTTGAGAAGAGTTATAATAATATGAAGCGCTTAGGAACTTTTAATGAAAAACTACTCATTTTTAAGGAACAAGCCCCTATATTATCCATTAATAATATTTATGATAAGTATATTATTAGTGGTAATAAGATAAAGGGTACTGTTTCCTTAGTTTTTAAGGTTGATCAGGATGATGATATTCAACCCGTGTTAGAGGTGCTAAAGGCCAAGCAGGTTATGGTAACCTTTTTTATTGATGGTAAGTGGCTCGAAAATAATTGGTCAATTATAAATAAGTTAACCAGCGATAATCATGAGCTTGCTAATCTTGGTTATGAAGGTAATTATGATGAGGATTTCCTATTATGGACTAATAATAAACTAAAACAAAAGACTGATATAAGACCGAAGTATTGTTATGTGGAGAAAAAGAACAATCTAGTCCTTAATTTATGTGGGGATAAAAAAATGCACACCATTAAACCCACTATTGTTGTTAATAATTCACCATATCGAGAGGTAAAAAAAGAACTTATGCCGGGTAATATTATTAGTTTTAATATAACTAATAATGTCATACGGGAACTCCCGACCATTATTAATTATATAAAAATGAAAGGTTATAAAATTGAACCATTAGTTAAGCATTTAGATGAAAAGCATCAATAATTATTTGGTTGTTAAAAGGGACCTTATTTTTTATTTAAAATTCTTAATTAGATGTACTTAAAAAAGGGTGATAGTACTAACGAAAATGACTATCTTTTTAGCCTTTTTTTTGTTATAATTAATTAAGTTATTACTTTAAATTATACAAGGAGGTTAAAATGAGTCAAATAAAAATTATGGCTTTAGGCGGTTTAAATGAAATTGGTAAAAATATGTATATAATTGAAGTAGATAAAGATATTTTTGTTTTTGATGCAGGTTTAAAACGCGCTGATGAGCGCTTGTTGGGGATTGATTATATCATTCCTAATTTTGATTATCTTAAAGATAATCAAAAAAGAATCAAAGGTATTTTTTTGACCCATGGTCATGATGAAGCCATAGGGGCTGTTTATGATATTGTTAAAGAAATACCCGCTTTAAAAGTTTATGGTACTAAATTTACTTTAGAAGTGTTAAAAAAAGAATTGGCGATGGAAAAATTACCATCTAATAATTTGGTAGAAATTAAGCCCCATCGTAAAATAAACTTTCAGGAAAACGCTATTTTTCCAGTTAGTCTTACACATTCGGTACCAGATACCGTTGGTTATGCTTTGTATACCAAAGATGGTATTATTTTTTATACGGGTGATTTTACTTTTGATTGGACGATGGATAAGTTATATCGAACTGATGTTGGTAAATTAGCTTATCTTGGTAAACAAGGGGTTCTTTGTTTATTAGCCGAATCTTCTTATGCGGATAAGGTTGGTCATACCAGTCCTAATCACCGTCTAGCGGATATAGTAAAACAGAAATTATTACAACAAGAAAACAGACTTATTTTTGTGGTTATGTCAGTTCATCTACATCGTATTCAAGAGTTACTGGCTGAAGTTATGCGTACCGACCGTAAGGTTGTTATTATGGGTAAAAGGTTACAAAATATTATTCATTGGGCCATTGATATGAAGTACTTATCCTTTGATAAGAAAAGAATCGGGGATTTAACTAATATTAATGATCAAAATATTGTTATTATGGTATCAGATGAAAGAGAGAAACCGTTTGCGAATATTGAACGAATTGTAAATGGTTATGATAAGTATATTAAGTTGAGTCAGTCTGATACAGTACTGATTACAGAACCCGTAATTGAAGGAATGGAAAAAACGGCGACAAGAATTGCTGATAATATAGCGCGATTAGGCGCTGATATTATTACCTTATCGGCTAAGGAACATCTTTTATATCATCCATCAAGAGAAGATTTAATGTTAATGTTAAACTTACTTAATCCGAAATATTATCTTCCCGTTAGTGGTGAGTATCGCTTTCAATATGCCAATGCCAAGGCCGCTACTCTAGTAGGAATGGATAAGGATAATATTTTGTTAAAACAAAATGGCGATGTGGTAGAGTTAGTTGATGGCCAATTAAAACATAATTTTGAACGAGTCCGTGTTGATGATATCTTAATTGATGGCAAATCAGCTGGTGATATTGGAGAATTAGTTTTAAAAGATCGGGAAATGTTACGCGATAGTGGTATTATTATTGTTACTACAACAGTTGATCGTCGTACCAAGAATATTCTAGCGGGTCCGGAAATACTAACCCGGGGCTTTATTTATGTAAAAAATAACATTGAATTAATTAAGGAAATTGAAGAAATAGCTTTAACGGTAGTGTTAGATAGTATTGATAAAGAGAAAAAGTATGTTGATTATAATAAAATAAGAAAACAAATGCGTGAAGAATTAGGTAAGTTTTTATACCAGGAGACTGGTTGTAAACCAATGATAATTACGGTTGTCCAAGAGGTTTAAAGTATGATAATGGTGTTATTGAATCCTTTTTTGATTTAATATATAATAAATAATGAGATAGTTAAAAGAGGTGGATGAATGGCTAAAAACAAAAAAAGAAAAGATAAGAAGACTAATAATTTAGTTTACAGTAAAGAACTTCATGGTTTAATATTAATACTAATTGCCATTGTTGGTATTGGCCGTTATGGTCCTGTTGGTCGAATGATTTATTCCTTTGCGATGTTTTTAGTTGGAACAGGTGGTGGCCTTTTTCTAGCTTCTTTATTTGTTATTGGTGCTTATACAACGATTAAGGGAGAGTGGCCTAGTTTTTTTGTATCTCGTTTAGTTGGTTTATACCTTTTTATTATTAGTATGCTTGTTTTTGCGCATATTGAATATGTTAAAAGTAATGATATCCAAGTTATTAATATTTTTACAGAAACCATTAATAACCTTTTGGCGGCCACCGCTAAACCGGATTTAATTGCCGGTGGTGGTGTAATAGGGGCTCTTTTTTCGTTTCTTTTTGTTAAAATGTTTGATTTAGATGGCGCTTATATTGTGGGTTACTTTTTATTGTTTTTCGGAGTGATTATTTTTGCAGATATATCTATTATTGACCGTATTAAATGGCTTTTTAATAAAATAAAAGACTTATTTAAGATTAACTGGCGAAAGAAAATTAGTTTAAATTTAAAAGAAGTTGAGGAAAAATATGAAGACGATAAGAAAATTATTATTTCTAGTATGGATGAGTTAACCCAAATAAAAGATGATGTTCATAAAGAGGTAGAGAGTGATAATCTCAGTGGCGGTAAAGATTTAAGTTATACTTTACCACCAGTGACGTTACTAAATTCAGCTAAGAAAAATCGTGAGGATGTTAATAAGGACACTATAACCAAAAACATTGAAGTCTTAGAGAAAGTCTTAGGTGACTTTAGAATCAATGGTAAGGTAGTAGAGGTTAATATTGGCCCCAATGTAACTCAGTATGAAATGGAGTTGAAAGCCGGGACAATGGTTAGTCGGCTCCTTAGAATTAACCGGGAAATTTCTCTAGCTTTAGCAGCGAAAGGGGTTCGAATTCAGGCTCCTATTCCTGGTAAAAGTACGGTGGGAGTGGAAATCCCCAACGAGAAGACAACGGTTGTGACCATGCGAGAAATGATTGAGAGTATTCCCTCAAGTATGAAGCAAAGTAAATTACTGGCCGTTTTAGGTAGAAACATAATGGGTCGCCCTATTTTTGTGGAAATTAATAATACGCCACATCTTTTAATTGCCGGCTCAACCGGTTCTGGTAAATCAGTTTGTATTAACTGTATTATTGCGTCTATTTTAATGCGTACTAAACCGGATGAGGTAAAGTTATTATTAATAGACCCTAAAAAGGTGGAACTTAATAATTATAATGGTATCCCTCATCTTTTAGTACCAGTAGTAACTGATGCCAAACGAGCCGCCTTGGCTTTACGAAAGATAGTAAGTGAAATGGATGATCGTTATAGTCGTTTTAACGCCGCAGGGGTTAAAAATATTGCTGGTTATAATTTATATGTTCAAAATAAAAATAAGCGCCTTGGTGAAAAGTTAGAGAATATGCCTTATATTATTGTTATTATCGATGAATTAGCTGATTTAATGTTGGTTGCCGCTAGAGAGGTAGAAGATTCTATCACGCGAATTACCCAATTAGCGAGAGCCGCCGGTATTCATTTAATTGTGGCTACCCAAAGGCCTTCGACTGATGTTATTACTGGTTTAATTAAAGCTAATATTCCCTCAAGAATATCTTTTGCGGTCAGTAGTAGTATTGATTCACGAACCATCTTGGATATGACCGGAGCCGAAAAATTACTAGGGAAGGGCGATATGTTATTTTTACCAATGGGCGAGAGTACACCGTTAAGATTACAAGGGGCTTTTATTTCGGAGGAAGAAATAAATAAAATAATTAATTTTGTTATTAATCAACAAACAGCGCAATATGATGATAAATTAATGAAGCTGGAAGAAAAAGAACCGATTGATATTGATTATGAAGAGGAATATGATGATCCTTTATATAATGATATTGTTGAATTTATTATTAAAAATCAAAAAGCGAGTGCTTCATTAATTCAAAGGCAATATCGCGTTGGCTATAACCGGGCAGCCCGTATTGTTGATTTATTAGAAGAAAGAGGTATTATTGGGCCGGCTCGTGGTTCAAAGCCGCGTGAAGTATTAATTAAATTAAAAGACCAAGAGGAGGAAGAATAAAGATTACATTCGTAATCTTTTTTGTTATGTTCATTCCCTAAAAATAATAATAATGTTATAATAGACTCATAATAAGAGAGGAAAGTAATAAAATGACCACACCACATATTGAGGCTAAAAAGGGGGAAATTGCGGAGATTGTATTAATGCCCGGAGACCCATTAAGGGCTAAGTTTATTGCCGATAATTATTTAGATAACCCGGTTATATTTAATACCGTTCGTAATATGCTTGGTTATACCGGTTATTATCAGGGAACACGGGTATCAGTAATGGGCTCAGGAATGGGGATGCCGAGTATCGGTATTTATGCTTATGAATTATATAAATTTTATGATGTTAAAATTATTATAAGAATAGGTTCTTGCGGGGCTTATCATCCCGCTTTAAATTTATATGATTTAATCTTAGTTGATCAAAGTTATAGTGAATCAACTTTTGCTTATGAGTTAAGTAATTACCCGGAAAAGGTAACTAAAGCGAGTCTAAATTTAAATAATAAAATAGAAGAATCAGCTAAAAAGCTTGATATAAATATAACCAGAGGTAATATTATGAGTAGTGATGTTTTTTATACAGATTTAAAGCCTGGGGAGATAGTTCCCCCCCAGTATAATTATTTAGCGGTTGAAATGGAAGCTTTTGCGTTATTTCATATCGCTAATGTTTTAAATAAAGAAGCGGCTTGTCTATTATCGGTGGTTGATATAATCGCGACTGGTGAGAAAATCTCCGCTTTGGAGCGTGAAAGGTCATTAGGTCAAGCAATTAAATTAGCGTTAGAAACGGTAAAAGATATTAGTAAGGAGAGATACCATGACCACACCACATATTGAGGCTAAAAAGGGGGAAATTGCGGAGATTGTATTAATGCCCGGAGACCCATTAAGGGCTAAGTTTATTGCCGATAATTATTTAGATAACCCGGTTATATTTAATACCGTTCGTAATATGCTTGGTTATACCGGTTATTATCAGGGAACACGGGTATCAGTAATGGGCTCAGGAATGGGGATGCCGAGTATCGGTATTTATGCTTATGAATTATATAAATTTTATGATGTTAAAATTATTATAAGAATAGGTTCTTGCGGGGCTTATCATCCCGCTTTAAATTTATATGATTTAATCTTAGTTGATCAAAGTTATAGTGAATCAACTTTTGCTTATGAGTTAAGTAATTACCCGGAAAAGGTAACTAAAGCGAGTCTAAATTTAAATAATAAAATAGAAGGGACGGCTAAAAAGCTTGATATAAATATAACTAGAGGTAATATTATGACTAGTGATGTTTTTTATGCCGAGGAAGAACAATTAAAACGCGTCCCCTCTCAATATAATTGTTTAGCGACTGAAATGGAAGCTTTTGCGTTATTTCATGTGGCCAATGTTTTAAATAAAGAAGCGGCTTGTTTATTATCTGTTGTTAATTCTTTTACTAAGAATGAAACAACGACGGCCTATGAACGAGAACAAAAATTAATTACCATGATTGAACTGGCTTTAAAATCAGTTTGCCAGGATTAATTATATATAAATAGAATAAAATAATAGAAGTGGTTGGGTGAAAAAATGGTATATCAAAAATATGAAGTCGGCCCCTATAATTTACACATTATTAAGACTGATAAATTTAAAACAGTCACGATTAATGTTAATTTTAGAAGACTAGTAGTGAAAGAAGAAATTACTATACGAAATTTTTTATCAGAGATTTTAACTCAATCATCTTTAAAATATCCTAGTAATCGTCTATTAAAGATAAAGGCTCAAGAATTATATGGTCTTAATTTATCTTCTAATTGTTTTCGTACTGGTAATTATAATTTCCTTTCCTTTTCTTTAACGATGTTAAATGAAAAATATGTTAAAGGATCACTACTAACAAAGAGTTTAGATTTTTTAACGGAAATCCTATTTATTCCGAATATTATTATTAAGCAATTTGATGAGAATTCATTTAAGATAATTAAGAATATTCTGGAAGCTTCTATTAAATCATTGAAAGATAATAAGGATCAATATGCGCGCTTAAGGATGTTGGAAGCAATGGATGATAATTCGCCAACAGCTTATAATATGAGAGGTTATTTAGCGGATTTAGACAAAATAACGCCAAGTAATTTATGTAGTTATTACCAATCAGTAATAAAAAGTGACTTAGTGGATATTTTTGTTCTAGGGGATGTGGATATTGATGAGATTAAGACACATGTTAAGCATTATTTTAAATCTATAAATACAATTAAAAGAAACCCCGGTCCAGTTGTTATTCAACATCAGAAAATTAATCGTTATCTACGAACAAAAGTAGAAACGGAAGCGATTAATCAATCCAACTTGTCAATTGGTTGTCAATTAAATAATGTAACTAAATTTGAGTCTAAATATGTGATGCCACTTTATAATGATATTTTAGGTGGCTCGGGTACTTCGTTATTATTTAATTCCGTTCGTGAAAAAGAATCATTAGCGTATTATATTGGCAGTAGATATAATGAAGCGGATAATTTATTAACTATTTCTAGTGGTATTAATAGTGATAATTTTAAGAAGGCGGTTAAATTAATTAAAGTGGAAATGGATAATTTGAAAAAAGGTGATTTTACTGATGAAGCTTTAAATAACACTAAAATGCGTCGCCTTAGTGCTCTAAAATATGCCAATGATTTTCCAAGTAGTATTATTGACCGTTATTTTTATATTAATTTATTAGATGATGATAACATTGAAGAACAAAAAAAACAATTTTCATTAGTGACCAAAGATGATATTAAGCGCTTAAGTAAGAAAATTAAAATGGCCCAGGTATTCTTATTAGAAGGTAGGAAAAATGATGAATAAATTAGTGATTAAAGGGACTAATCAAAATATTTATTACGAACGACTAACGAATGGGTTAGAGGTATACTTAGCTCCTAATGAAAAACAAGAAGCATTTTATGTTACTTATTCGACCAAATATGGGTCAGTTCACAATGAGTTTGTGCCCCTTGGGGCGAAGAAGTACTGTAAGTTTCCTGAGGGTATTGCCCATTTTTTAGAACATAAATTATTTGAACAAGAATCAGGTCTTGATCCTTTTTCCTTTTTTGCGAAAAGCGGGACGATTGCTAATGCGAATACTAGTTTTTTTAAAACCTCCTATTTATTTTATGGGGTTAATGATTTTGAGGCGAACTTAAATTATTTATTAGATTATGTGAGTAAACCATATCTGACGGATAAAAACGTGGAAAAGGAAAAGGGCATAATTGAACAGGAATTACGTATGTATGACGATATGCCGTTTTGGGTATTAGTTGGTGGATTAAAGAAAAATGCTTTTCATCACCATCCAATTAAACAAAATATTGCAGGCTCTTTAAAAAGTATCAAGGCTATTACCAAAGAAGATTTACTTACCTGTTATAATACTTTCTATCATCCTTCAAATATGATCTTAATTATTACGGGGAACTTTTCAAAAGAAAAGGCACTGGATTTAATTAAGAAAAAACATTCCGCAACAAAAACTTCGCCACTTCCAAAGATTAAACTTAAAAAGTATTCTGAACCTAACACCGTGGTAAAGGAGAGGTTGGAAAAACAAATGGCGGTAGAAGTTCCGAAAGTGGCATTAGGAATAAAAATACCATTAACTAAATTAAAAGACTTTGATTTAAAGGTAATTAATTTATATTTAGGCTTGCTAGGTAATATCCTTTTTGGTTCAACATCTAAATTTTTGGCGGAGATGGTTGAAAAAGGTTATATTATTGGTGATTTAAGTTCGAATCGAATCCTTGTTGATAATTATTTCTTTGCCCAGATAGGGGCTGAGAGTAATCAACCGTCTCAATTAATTATGGCTATAAAAAAATACTTAAATGGTTTTAAGGTTAACAAAAAGGATTTTGAAAGAATTAAAAAGGTATTTATTAGTAGTTATTATTTAACCTTTGATGATATCTTGGCCGTTAATAATAAGTTGCTTAGTAATATTATTAATTATAATAAACTATATTTAAATGAAATTGATTTACTAAAGGATTTAAATAAAGAAGAATTAGATAAGATTATTAAATTATTAGATTTAAACCAGGTATCAACTTGTATAATTACCCCTAAAAAGAATAAATAATGTATATTAACTATATAAAACCATAGATTAATTTCCTTAATCTATAGTTTTTTTATTTATAATCATATATAATGAAATAGGTGATGGAAATGTTGAAGGTGGAAAACATTACTAAATATTATGGGTCTTTAAAAGCGGTAGACAATTTCAGTTTTACCGTTAAAGAAGGGGAGATTTTCGGTTTATTAGGGGCGAATGGGGCTGGTAAAACAACCACGTTTCGCATTATCATGGGCCTTTTAGAAGCCCAAAGTGGTAAGGTTAGTTTGTTTGGTAAGGCGATTGATTATGGGGTGACAGATACCATTGGTTTTATGACTGAAGAGCGTAGTTTACTAACTAAATTAACCGTAAAAGAACAAATGCTTTTTTATGGTAAGTTAAAAGGAATGGATAAAGAAACCATTTTGATGAAACTTGATTACTGGTTAGACAGACTAAATATTAGTGAATATAAAAACCGCATTATTAAAGAGTTATCTAAAGGGAATCAACAGAAAATTCAATTAATCACAGCGCTTATTAATGATCCAAAACTATTAATTTTAGATGAACCTTTCGCGGGGCTTGACCCGCTTAATGTGGAATTATTTAAGGAAATAATTATGGAGTTTAAAAATAAAGGGTCAATTATTATCTTTTCTACTCATCGAATGGATCATGTTGAATACTTTTGTGAGAAATTAGTTATTATGGTGGCTGGTCAGGCGGTCATCGATGGTTATTTAACTGATATTAAGAAAAATTATCGTCGGAAAAACATTATTGTTAAGGGGGATATTAATAAGGAAACATTATTAAAAATAAATGGTGTTCTTGATGTGACTAGTTATGTTGATGAAGTGGAAATAAAGATAAAGGATGACAGTGTTATTGATGAAGTTTTTAAATATATAAGTAAATGTAAAAACATAACTAAATTTTCGGTTGAAGAACCAAGTTTAAATGAAATTTTTATCGCGAAAGTGGGTGAAAGTTATGAGGAATAAGTTATTGTTTTTAACTAAATATAGTTTAAATAAGAAGATTAAAACGAAGTGGTTTGTTATCGCTAATATTGCCATTTTGGTTTTAACCGTGGCTCTTATTAATGGGGACCGGATTGTTAGTTTTTTCGGGGGTGATTTTAGTAGTACAACGGAAGTGTTTGTGCTTGATAATACTGATACTAGTTATGATCTTTTAGTTAATGAAATGGCTAAAAATAAAGAACAGTTAGGATTTATGCTTGATTACAGTATTAGTAAATCGACTAAATTAGAAGCCGAAATAACTAAAGAGTTAGAAGGTACAAAAGGGGTTGCGATTATTTTAGAAGCGGATGAGGATAATTATCTGAAAGCGAAAATAATAACTGATAATAATCATGATCAGTTATTACAACAAGTTATAATTACGGCTATTAATAATACGAAAACTAGTATGGCTCTTAGTTTATCAAATATATCATTGACTGAGTTAAGTCGTATATATAACCCAGTA
>JAQVDA010000066.1 GCA_028698535.1 Bacilli bacterium | reverse complement strand
AGAAAATAAGGGAGAGAGGTACTACGGAGTATGTTAAAAAGTGTTATTAAAAGAACTGGGCGGAAGGAGGATTTTAATAAGGCTAAAATAGAGAATGCTATTTATAAGGCCATTATTAATACGCGTGAAAATTTATCTAGTGAAAAAGCGGCAGAAATGAGTAAGCTTACAACCAATATTGTTGTTTTTAAGCTAACAGAACAGAAGAACGCAATTGTTCATTTAGAGGATATTCAAAATGTGGTTGAAGAGACATTAATGATGCTTGGTATGACTGATGTGGCTAGAAGTTATGTTCGTTATCGTTTTCAAAGAGAACAGATTAGAAAAGATATGACCACCATTTTAAATGTTGAAAATATTATGAAAAATTATATAAAGGAAGAAGATTGGCTAGTAAAAGAAAACGCTAATATGGATTATTCTTTACAAGGACTAAATACTTATATTGCGGGAGAAATAACTAAGAGTTTTTGGCTAAATCATGTTTATGCTCCTGGTCAAAAAGAGGCGCATGAAAATGGCGATATTCATATTCATGATTTAACTATGTTATCGGCTTATTGTTGTGGTTGGGATATGGAAAGTTTATTATTAAAGGGGTTTGCTGGGGTAAAAAACAAGGTGCATACAAAACCCCCTAAACATTTATCGGCAGCGTTATTACAAATCGTTAATTTCTGTTACACTGTACAACATGAATCAGCGGGAGCGCAAGCGTTATCTAGTATTGATATATATCTGGCCCCATTTATCCGTTATGATAATTTAAGTTATAAAGAAGTAAAACAAAATATGCAGATGTTTATTTTTAACTTAAATGTACCAACTAGAGTTGGTTTTCAAACTCCTTTTACCAATGTTACTTTAGATTTAGTAGTCCCTTCAATTTTAAAAGATAAGCCAGTTATTATTGGGGGCAAACTGATGAAGGAAACTTATAGTGAGTTTCAAGAGGAAATAGATATGTTTAATAAGGCTTTTTGTGAGGTGATGACCGAAGGCGACGCGAGAGGTAGAACTTTTACTTTTCCAATTCCTACTTATAATATTACAAAGGATTTTGATTGGGACAATCCAATTGTTGATGATATTATGAAGATGACTAGTAAATATGGTATCCCTTATTTTGCTAATTTTATCAATAGTGATTTAAAACCTGAGGATGCGCGTAGTATGTGTTGCCGTTTAAGACTTGATAATAGGGAATTAAGAAAAAGAGGCGGCGGTTTATTTGGGGCGAATCCTTTGACTGGTAGTATTGGGGTAGTTACTATTAATTTACCAAGATTGGGGTATTTATATAAAACAAAAAAAGATTTAAAGAAGCATTTACGCCGTTTAATGGATGTGGCTCGCCAATCATTAGTTATTAAGCGTAAATTAATCGAAAAAAATACTAAGAATGATTTGTATCCATATAGTAAAGCTTATCTATTGGAGGTTTATGAACGTTTTGGTGAGTATTGGAAGAATCATTTTAATACGATTGGGATTGTCGGGATGAATGAGTGCATTAAAAATTTTTATGATGATAAAGAAGATATTACAACCGAGGTGGGCCAAAAATTTGCCAAAGAGATATTAGATTATATGCGAGAAGTAATAGTCGAATATCAAGAAGATGGTAATTTGTATAATCTTGAGGCAACTCCGGCTGAAGGTACTTCTTATCGATTAGCGAGGGCTGATCGGGAAAGATACCCAGATATTATTACAGCTGGTAAAGATGAACCATATTATACCAATAGTACGCATTTGCCAGTTGATTATACTACTGATTTATATGAAGTGTTAAGATTGCAAAATGAATTACAAACTAAATATACTGGTGGTACTGTTTTACATGCTTATATTGGGGAACAAATAGATGATTATCGTGTTACTAAAAATTTAATTAAAAAAGTATTTGAAAATTATGAATTACCTTATTTTTCAATCACGCCAACTTTTTCGATTTGTGATGAGCATGGATATCTTAATGGTGAACAATTTAAATGCCCTAAATGTAATAAGGATACTGAAGTGTGGACTAGAGTGGTTGGGTTCTATCGTCCGGTACAAGCTTTTAATAAAGGTAAGCGTGAAGAATATCATGATCGTTTAACTTATAATGTTGAGTAGGTACGTTTGATGATTTATGGAATAAATGCCATGTCATTAATTGATTATCCTTCAAAGATATCCTTTGTTATTTTTACGGGTGGTTGTAATTTTTCATGCCCATATTGTCATAATAAAGATATTGTAAGGAAAAAAACGAAGATATATTCTCATGATGAAGTTATTAATAATTTAATAGTAAGAAAGAAATTAATTGATGCAGTAGTAATAACTGGCGGTGAACCAACTATATATGGTAATCAGTTAAGGGAATTAATTATTAAAATTAAAGAACTAGGTTATCTTATTAAGCTTGATACTAATGGTAGTAACCCTGGTGTTTTAAAGCAATTAATTGAAGATAATTTATTAGATTATATCGCCATGGATATAAAAAATACTTTTTCTAAATATGAATTAACAACCGGTGTTAATATTAAACCACTAATATTAAATAAAAGTATTAAGTTAATTGAAAATAGTGGTATTAATTATGAGTTTCGATTAACTATTAATCAAGATATGCATACAGAAGAAGATATTAAGGAAGTGGCATCTTACTTTGCTAATACTAAGAAGTTATTCTTACAATCTTATCGTTATAGTACGGAACAACTAAAAGATATTAATTATAAAACATATTCAGTTAAGGAGTTAGAACAATTTCAAACTAAGTATCAAATAAGTTTAAGGTAATTTATATTACCTTTTTTATTTTAAATAATAAGCGGATAAAAATAATTAAGGGAATGAGAAAAAAACAAAAACTTAGTAATAATCCGTAATATTGAAATAACCAATCTTGAAACTTAATGTTAAGGGGAAAAATAAAGTTAGGAATAATAAGAATTATAAGCCCAGTTAGAAAAGTAATTATTTTAATAGTTTTTTCTTTTTTAATTTTAAAG
This sequence comes from Bacilli bacterium, assembly GCA_028698535.1. Classification (GTDB taxonomy): domain Bacteria; phylum Bacillota_I; class Bacilli_A; order RF39; family UBA660; genus JAQVDA01. The sequence continues at coordinate 694 of JAQVDA010000066.1, read as the reverse complement.
GTCGTTTTAATTGCTTCTTTAATAAAATAAATAGCCATTGTACCAGTTATAAATTGAACAAAAATCCACTTGATGGCTACACTACCTTCAATTCTTTCAATAAAGTTTAAAAAAGAGATTTTTTTCATTGCTGAGAACACGGGGTAATGGTATAAATCAATTAAATTAATACCAAGAACCGAAATAGTTAAAAAAATTATATTTAAAATAGTTAAGCCCGATAATAGATAAAAGAAGATCATGGAACGGTTATATTTTTTAATATCAGTAATTTTTGTTAGGGGTATAATTAATAATAAAAATATTGGTAAGATACTAATTGAGATAAAGATTAAACCGCCATGGATAACTGGTATAAAGCCGTTTTCTAAAATGGGCTTAATATTGTTAATTTCCACATATGGTAATAATCCCAATACAAAGGCAAGATGAAAGAAAATATATAGTAAGAATAATAAACAGGCTGTGCGGGATATAACTTCTATACCTTTAATCGCGGTTACTACGGCAAGGGCAACAAACATAAATGTAATGATGGTGGTGGGTGTATTAATTAAAAAAACCGTTGAGATAAAAAGAGCAAAGTCCCATAAAATGGCGATGGCCACAATAAAAGCCGCCATGATTAGGATGATATTAAACCCGATACCCAGCCATTTCCCAAATATAATTTCATTTAAGGCAATGATATTAA
>JAQVDA010000065.1 GCA_028698535.1 Bacilli bacterium | reverse complement strand
GAAAAAGTTTTTATTAAAATTCTCGGGTTAATCTTGAATCATAAAATTTAATTTGATATACTTAAAAAGAGCCAAAGAGTTCTCGCCAAGTGGGAGCTCTTTTCTTTATATCGGTAGTAGGAGGTAAGGTATTATGACTAAATATATTTTTGTTACTGGCGGAGTAGTGTCTGGGTTAGGGAAAGGAATTACGGCCGCCTCATTAGGAGCTCTATTTAAGGCCCGCGGTTTGAAGGTATTTGTTCAAAAATTTGATCCCTATCTTAACGTTGATCCAGGCACCATGAGTCCTTATCAACACGGTGAGGTGTTTGTTACTGATGATGGTACCGAAACCGATTTAGATTTAGGCCATTATGAACGCTTTATTGATGAGAGTTTAAATCGTTTATCGTCTGTAACAACTGGTATTATTTATTCTAAAGTTTTAGCCGATGAGCGGAAGGGTGTTTTTTTAGGTCAAACGGTTCAAGTGGTTCCACATATTACTGATGAAATAAAGAGAATGGTTTATACGGCAAGTCAAGAAGTCAACCCAGATATTCAAATTATTGAAATTGGCGGTACTGTTGGTGATATTGAATTGTTACCATACATTGAAGCGATTAGACAAGTTAAACTAGAAAAAGGAAATAATAGTGTTTTATTTATTCATACTACCATACTACCATACTTGAAAACATCTAATGAACTAAAAACTAAACCAACGCAACATAGTGTTAAAATGTTGATGGGGGAAGGTATAACCCCTGATTTTCTTGTTTTAAGAGCCGACATGTCTATTCCTGAAGATTTAAAGTGTAAGATATCAAAACTATGCGCTATTCAGAAAGAAAAAATTATTTCGTTACCTGATTTAGATAACATCTATGAAGTCCCTTTGGTTTTATACCAGCAAAAAATGGATACATTAATTTGTAAAATATTTAAATTAGATAGAAAAATTGATATTAGAAGATGGCAAACTCTAATTGATAAATCCCATCATATTGAACATGAAATTACGGTGGCAATAGTTGGGAAATATGTTGCCTTAGAAGACGCCTACTTATCTATTAAAGAATCATTACGTCACGCTGGTTTTAATTTAAAAACGAAAGTAAATATTGATTGGGTTAATTCTGAAGAACTTCATGAAACTAATTATAAGAAGCGGTTAAAGCATGCTGATGGGATCTTAGTCCCCGGCGGTTCTGGGATTACGGGTATTAATGGTAAAATATTAGCCATTAAGTATGCCCGCGAAAAAAACGTTCCTTTTTTAGGTATTTGCCTTGGTATGCAGTTAGCGATTGTTGAATTTGCCCGGAATGTATTAAAAATAAAAGATGCGGACTCAACGGAATTTAATCCGCATACTGATAATCCGATTATTGATTATTTACCTAGCCAATATAAAAAGATTGAAATAGGAAAAACAATGAGATTAGGTGTGTATCAATGTAATTTAAAACCAAAAACGAAGGTGGCTAAAATATATGGTGTAAAAAGCATTATGGAAAGGCATCGTCATCGTTATGAATTTAACAACCAATATCTAGACGCCTTTGCTGAAAAAGGAATGGTGTTTTCTGGCGTCAATCCGGCGACTAATTTAGTTGAGATTATTGAATTAACGGATCATCCCCACTTCATCGCTACGCAATTTAGACCGGAGTTTAAAAGTCGCCCGATTCAGCCACATCCATTATTTGTCTCATTAGTAACAGCTATCCTAACTAATAAAGCAAGTAAAAAATAGCGCGGGGAGATTTTGTTATGATTAAAAAAATGAAAATAATATTATTAATAATGTTGGGGTTCCTAGTCGTTGGCTGTCAAACCGACTATACTTTAACTATTAATCAGTTTCTTGAAGTAGAAGAAATAATTACAACTTCAGTTCAAAATGAAACCATTATATCCAAAGGCCAAACGAAAGAGGAATTTTTAACGGAACTAATTAGTAACATTAAAAATAAGCCTGATGCTTTGGATTATGAAATTGACCCTTTTTATCATGACGATGAATCAGGTCTAAATATAAAAAGGCTATATTTAACCACTAATAACTATCAAGAAAACTCCCCTTTAAAAGACCATCTCTTTTCTGAGTTTAATATTATTCAAGCGGAAAATAATATCAATATAGCAGCTAAGGCGCAACAACCAACTGTATTGTTAGCGGATAATATTACGATAGGAAAAATAAATATTAAAACCGACTATATAATACATAGTCATAATGCTGATTACGTTGATAACGAAAAAAATATATATACTTGGTTTTTAGATGAAAAAGAAAATGAAAAATTAATAGAGATAACCATCTCGACTACCCAAAAATACAAACCAAACTTTTTTAATATTCCTAAATTAGATGAGTTAATTCCAAATATCAACAGCGGAGTTCTAACGATTATAATTATTATTGTTGGCTTAGGCGTAATAATAATGTGGCTAATAGGAGAACATCAAAAAAATAATCAAATATAATAAATCATGATAATAATTGCCATGCCTTTTTAAAACATGGTATAATTACAATCAGATGGAGTGATTAAATGACAATCGATAGCTTTTGGATAATGGTTAAAAAGATTATTGATATCTCGTTAGTATGGCTCATTTTTTATTATATTTTAAAAAGTGTTCGTAACAATGTTCGGATGACCCTGTTGATAAAGGGGATTATTTTTGTTGTTGTAATAAAACTAATCAGTAATTGGTTAAACTTTGTTACGGTTGGTTTACTGTTGGAATATATCATTATGTGGGGACCACTAGCGCTTATTATTATCTTCCAACCAGAAATTAGAAATGTTTTAGAGCAATTAGGGCGTAGTCAGTTACTAGGAAGACATAAAGTTTTAACCGTTGATGAGCGTGAACGCTTAGTTTATGAAATTGTTCAAGCAATCGATTACTTAAGAAAAACCCGTATCGGTGCTTTAATCATTTTAGAGCGAGATGTTAGTCTCCATGAATATATTGAAAAATCAAAAAAATTATACGCTGATATATCCAGCGAATTATTAATTTCTATTTTTTTCCCGCGGAATCCTCTCCATGACGGGGCTGTTATAATCCAAGGGGATCAGATTACTAGTGCTGGCGCTATATTACCAACCAGTAGTGATATAAAACTTAGTAAAAGATTAGGAACTAGACATAGAGCAGCGCTTGGTATTTGTGAAGAAACTGATGCCATAGCTATTGTCGTTTCCGAAGAAACGGGTCGTTTATCAATTGCTATAAAGGGCGAATTAAATTATAACTTATCATTAGAAGATGTTCGAATGATTCTAATTGATGAATTAAGACCAAAACAAGAAGATATATTTACTGAGATAGAAGAGGGAGAACAGGATTATGAAGAAAATAATAAAACTAATTAGTTCTTTGTTAGCCAATATAGTCACTAAAATAGGTTTATTTATTGACCAACAGATAATTATCCCTATTACTAAAGCGGTGATGTTAATAACAACACTCTTAAAAGATAATAAAAAAAGAACAGAGCGACTTTTAACCCAGAAACATTCTTTAATTCTCATATCGTTGACCTTGGCCTTAATCATGTTTTTAATTGTTGATAATAAGGCTAATTTATTTATTGAAAGTTCAGCGGAAGTTTTATATAATCAACCTGTTAAAGCCGTTTATAATGAGGAAGCTTTTGTTGTTGAAGGGATTCCTGATGTTGTGGATATTACCTTAATCGGTCGAAGAGCCGATCTATACT
>JAQVDA010000064.1 GCA_028698535.1 Bacilli bacterium | reverse complement strand
GGTGTGGATAAACCAGCAGTCATTTACCTACCTTATTAGTATCTAATAAAAGTTATGATGATATTTATAGTAAAATAAAAACCAAAGAAGTTGTCACCGAACAATATAATATCGTTATAAATACTAAGGCCGATATCAAGGTAGAAGAGCAAATTAAAAATGTAACTAACTCAATCAATAAGACAGAAATTAATATAATTAACAACGCTAATGAAGCCAGACAAGAGGGAAATATAGTGACTATTATTGCTATTTTTCTTTATGGTTTCATTACCTTAATAACATTAATTGGTGTTACTAATATTTTTAATACTATAACTACTAATATATATTTAAGAAAAAGGGAGTTGGCGATGTTAAGAAGCATTGGTATGACTGAACAAGGATTTAATAAGATGCTTAACTTTGAATGCCTCTTTTATGGTTTAAAAGCTTTATTATATGCTATCCCAGTGAGTTTATTAATTAATTATTTAATGTATATCAACTTTATCAAAGTTATGCCAATCCCCTTTACAATCCCTTACATACCAATTTTGATATCAGTAATAGGGGTCTTTAGTATTGTTTTTATCACTATGATTTATGCTGGAAGCAAGGTGAAAAAAGATAATATCCTTGAAACCATAAAAAGGGAAAATATTTAATTAATGAAAAAAATAAAACGAACAACAAAAAAAGGGGAGATATTAAGTTGCCCATTACACTTAATAAAAAAAGAATAATAAATTTACTAATCAAGGATAGATAAATTAAATGTTATAATAAAAGAAAATAAAAAAGGAGGATTATTATGACGAACTATGGCGAAAGAAGTGATGCTACCGAAAAAGATATTAATTTCAGCAAAGGGAAAATCATATTATATTCGGTTGCTTTAGGAACATGTGTCTTAGCTGGCTCTATCGTTGGTTATATGGCAATTAATTCACCTACTGGTAATACCTACGACGTTGTTGGCGGGATATGCATGTCAGCTTTATTTTATTATGGGGCATTTGCCAATATTGGTAAGATTAATGCTTTAATTAAGACGAAGTAATTAAAGCAAAGTAGGGGACTTTAATGAAAAAAGCATATTTTGCTGCTTCTATAAGGGGCGGAAGACAAATGGATTAAAGATGCTGATTTTATTGTAACCGCAATTACCAATCCATCATTAGGGGTTGGATATGAAATCGCCTTTGCTGAACGATTAAAAAAACCTATTTTATGTTTTTATAGACCCCAAAAAGTTAAAAAGATATCGGCGATGATAAGCGGTAATACAAACCTAATTATAGAACCATATGAAAATATAGATGATATTAGTGTTATGATTGATTAATTTATTAAGAATTGTCTTTGAAACACTATACGTTTAACTTCCTATAATATATATTATGTTAAGTTGTGTGAAATGCTTAAAATATAGATAAGTAATAGTTGTTCCCCTACTAATGTTATATTGCTATATCAATTACTAAGTGCTGATTTAGATAAATATTATATATAATTAATCTAACCTTCATATATTAAGTTATATAATAAATTTATCCATATTGAAAAACTTAGTTTTTTATTTAAATTCTTTATCCCCTAATAAGGTCCCCTCACTTATTATAATTAATGATAAAATCAATAATAAATTTATCATCCCATTTATAATAACCAACTCGTTTGGTATCAATTTTATTAGTTACCGTTTTATTAGCGACTCTTATAATAGTAAAGATATCACCGTTTTTGGCTAGTAATAAGTTAATCGCGCGATTATATTGTTCTAAGTCCGTAAATTTAAGTGAAAAAAAGCGCTTTTTATTTTGATTATTACTTATTACCTCATGTAATAATTTATCTTTTACGGTGGTATTATATTGATTAAATAACAACCCTTCTTTAAGGTAATAATTATATTTAATTCCGTTACAAGTAGGTAGAGGGAAATTATTATCTATTATATGGGTTTTTAATAATTCATCGGTTGTGATATTGAAATAGTGATATGTTGGGTATCCCTCTTCTATGTTAACCGCCGCAAAAACAGAATCACCCCACGTAATATCAAGATGATAATATTGATTATCCAGTTTAATAATGTTCCAAGCATGATTAATTTCTTCTTGATCATGACTTTTTATTTTCCCAGTAACATATAACGAATAAACACCTATCTTATTCATAATATACTGTAAGCTTTTCGCATAGCCAGCACAAACACTACGTCGATTAACAAAAACACTATATATATTTTGATTATCAGGAGCGTTGATATCATAAGTAGTGTTATTAATGATATAGTCATGAACATATTTTATTTTGGTATAATCATTGTTAAATTGATTTAATTGACTAATAATTTCGTTAACAACCCTGTCAATTTGGCGTTGCCTATTTTCTCGTTCGGCTAAATCAACACTATATTCAAATTCAATTTTAACTATTTGTTGCGAAATATTACTTTGGTAATATTTTAAATGTTTAACCCAAAAATGCTCCGGCTTATCATTTAAAAAGGCCATATAAACACGGTAAATACTATCTTCATCGATTGGTTTTATTTTAAAAGAGGCAATATGTTTTAAGGAATTAGTGACTAGTAAATCATAAAGCTTTTGTTCGTCATTATTTAAAAAATTGCGTGTATATTGATTGTGGGAAAGTTGATTAATAAAAGTTGGGTTATTATAAGCATTAGGATCAATTTTAAAAATATCGTCATAATGATTAGTGGTTTCTTCTTGTTTACCTTCTTCTTTATCCTCATCATCCGGAATATTATTAATATCAAAATTTAGTTTATTTTCAAGTAAGGTATTATTTTTATTGGGATTCAAAAAGAAAAGGTTTCTATTATCATTTAAATAAAAATAAAAAAGGGCTAAAGCGATGATAATAATACTAACTATATTAAAGATAATACCTCTATTTTTATTCATTTTTATCACGCTTCCCTATTTAAATTATATAAAGATAACAAGTTGATGTCAATAATGCTTATTTATTTTAATAAAACTCCTACTACAAAAAATAGGAGTAGATTTTACTCTACTCCTACGGCCAAGCAAACAGTTGCTGTTTGCTTGGTGAAAACATCATATCATACTATTATTTATTTTGTCAATACTTTTTTAAAAGAATATTATAAAATTGTCAACTTAAATATATCTTATTATTTAAAATAAAAATAGGAGTAGATTTTTATCTACTCCTACTTACCAAACAAACGATAATGTTTGTTTGGTAAATTGATTTTACCATAACAAAAATTATTTTGTCAATACTTTTTTAAACATTTTTAATATCTTCTTATAATTTATTAAAAGAAGGCTTTATGTTTAAAGGGAACGCGGCTAAAATGTTTTAATAATTTATACACCACTAAAAACAAATATAATAAAACATAAATATAAATTATTACCCTTTACATACTATAGATACGCGCTATTGTATCGTTGTTATTGTAATGATATAATAATATTAGTAATTTAAAAGGAGTGATAAAATGGCAAGAATTGATTATAACAAAAAAGAAATAATGGTTAAAACTGAATACAATACGGGTAGGTATTGTATTGAAACAAGGTACTTTGATGAAGAAAACAAACCAATTGGTGAACCAGAAATTGAAGAAGTACTTCCAAGGAAATCCCCTTATGGAATGGCTTCTACTATATTTAATACTAGTTATTTACGGGAAATTATTCAAGAAATCATTGATAATTATGGGCAATTAAGCCATGAATCTGATTCTTCTAAGCAACAATCATCACTACTAAGAGGCGTTAATAAGCAGGATCAGGAAGTTAGTTTATCA
>JAQVDA010000063.1 GCA_028698535.1 Bacilli bacterium | reverse complement strand
TTTAAATCAAGAAAAGCAATTCTTTCTCTTTTTAGTTTTAAAACCTCGTAACCAAAATAAGCAAACATCTTTTTAATCTGATGGTAACGGCCTTCGCCAATAGTAACCTGAACAACACTTTTATTATTACGACGATTTATTCTTCTTACCTTAACTTTAGCTTTGGCGGCCTTCTTATTATCAATTATTATTCCATCTGCCATTGCCTTAATATTCTGAGGTATTACAATACTATTAACTGTCGCCACATATACTTTTTCAATTTGCTCACGCGGATGCATAATTAAATTAGCCAAAGTGCCATCATTAGTAACAATTATTAGCCCCGTGGTATTATAATCAAGTCTCCCTACTGGATACAAGCCTTTTTCATTACCAAAATAATCTAATATCGTTGGGCGACCCCTATCATCAGTTGTGGTACTAAGAACACCTAATGGCTTATAGAATAGAAAATATCGTTTAATTGCGATTGGTAATTGGTTCCCTTTAATCTCTATGGTGGCGGTCTTTTTGACTTTTGTCCCTAGTTTAGTTACTATTTCGCCATTTACTTTTACACATCCAGCCTGAATTAACTCTTCAGCCTTTCGTCTTGAACAATAACCACGCTGAGCAATTAATTTGTGCAATCGTTCCAACGTTATCACCCAATAATATTATAACTTTTTTAGTATCTAATAACAATATCCCTAGTGACTTTAGTAACTTAATTAATAAGTGGTTCCGTTTCGCTTTCTTAACGTAAATAACTTGAGAATGAATCTTTTTATCGCCTAGATATACATATACATTACCAACCTTATCACTATGTTGATAATTATTTAACTTTTCTATTTCTATTTTAGTGTATACTAATTCTTTTTCCTCTTTAGTTAACGGGTAAAAAAAATCATGCTTGATATATAATTTATCTTGATAAAAAGTGTCTTCCACAACCTTAAACCTTTTTTTGTTTAATATTTTATAATTACGATATTCACTAAAACCAAGTTCATGTAAATCCTGGTGGGTTTTCCATTGATTAGGATCGTTTAAAGTCACGGCTATTAAATTGAAATTGCCTTTTGTCGCGGTGGTAACTAACGTTTTTAACGCCTTTTCAGTATAACCATTCTTACCCCCAGTTAAGTATTGATAAGAAAATAACAACTTATTTTTATTAGTCCAGACATATGTTTTATAATTAGTCCTAACGGTATGTTTTTTTGTTTTAACAATCTTCTGGTATTCATCTTGGGTCATCGCATACTTAGTTAATAAAGCCATATCGTAAGCAGTTGAATAATTTTCCGTTTCCTCATCCAAACCATGCGGATTTCTAAAACTAGTATGGTGCATACCTAATTCGTTAGCTTTTTGGTTCATTAAAACAACAAAGTCCTCCTCCGAACCCGATAAATAATTGGCAATCATCATCGCCGCATCATTCCCGCTTCTTAACATTAAACCATATACTAAATCCCTTAAGCTTATTTTTTCCCCTACTTCAAGATAAAGATTAGTACCATAGCTTTTTAACACTGTCTCATCAACAGTAACAATATTATCCAGTTTTTCTGATTCAAGCGCCATAATGGCCGTCATTATTTTGGTTAGGGAGGCGATTAATTTTGGTTTATGAATATTTTGCTCATAAATAATGCGTCCACTATCTGAGTCCATTAAAATAGCACATTCACTACTAATATCAATGGCCTTTATTTTCAGAAACATAATTAAAAAAAAGAGAATAATAACAATAATATATTTGCGCACCAAACCACCTAAAAAAGTTTATGTTTTAAATATTTAAAAAATGAAAAAGGACATTGTCCTTTTAATAATTATATAAACCATGTATTTTTTCTCGATCTGTTTCCGTTAGATCATCCATTACCCAAGTACTATCCCGTTTAGTTAAGGATAAATTTAGGGTATAGGTTACTCTTTCTTTTTCTTTACTCATTTGGCCTAGTCGATAATCAAAGAATAACGGTTCCGAATAAGTCTTATCATCGCCCATAAACTCATTAGGATGATTATTTAAGTACTGTTGGGCATCATTAATAGTCTTATTTAAATCATACACTTCTATTTCTGCGGTTACAATCGCATTATCACCATCAATAATTTCATCCTTAATATCATAAGTAAGATTTTGATACTGACGACGCATTAATTTAGTATAAGCTGTTTTCTGAGAAGTATTTAAAGCGGGTTCACCTTTTACTACATCATTTAATTGATTCATAACTTGTTGATCCAAAGTCTGATAACGCGACAAAAAGTTCTCAACCTCGTTTGTTGGTGTCTTAGTTAGTTTCCCACAGCCAGTTATTAAAAAGATTAATAATATTATTGACAAAACCTTTTTCATCTTTTCCCTCCTTTGTTCTTATGTTACCAAAAATATGGTAATTTATACGAAAAAGAAGTTAGATAGAAAACATTTTTATCATATTATTAATCACGTTATTTATTAATTAAATTACGGCCATAAACGTTTTTGATTTCTAAAGACATAAGAAGTCTCCCTAATACTATCCAGCCCTAATAACACCATTAATATTCGCGCTAGACCGCTCCCAAAACCGCCATGGGGTGGACATCCATATTTAAAAAAATCTAAATAAAAATTAATTGTTTCTAAATTCAAACCCTTTTCTAGCGCCTGTTTAACTAAAACATCATAACGATGTTCTCTTTGGGAACCCGTGGTAATCTCAACCCCATTCCATAACAGATCAAAACTCTTAGTTAATAATGCGTCCTGTTCACTTTTCATATGATAAAAAGGGCGCTTAGTGTAAGGGAAATCAGTAATAAAAACAAATTCATGCTGGTGGTGTTTTTTAATATAGGCTGATAATATCTTCTGTCCTTCCGCATCTAAGTCCCCCTCAAGATTGAAAGGATTAGAATGCCCCTCTGCGCTCACCAATGTAATGGCATCAGCCATCTTTATTCGCGGAAATGGTCGTTTGGGGATGACTAGTTCTATATTAAATAAGGCTTTTACTTGATTCCCATACTTTTCTTTTACTTTCGTAATGCCCTCAATGAATAATTCTTCCTGTAACACCATAATATCTTCTTCAGACTTAATCCAAGATACTTCCGCATCAATACCAGTAAAATCAGTCGCATGAACCGTGGTATGTGAACGATCAGCTCGGAAAACGGGGCCAATTTCAAAAACTTTCCCAAAACCAGCGGCCATCGCCATTTGTTTATAAAATTGGGGTGATTGGGTTAAATAAGCCTTAGTCCCAAAATAATCAACCTCAAAAACCTCCGCCCCTGATTCAGTTGGGGCCCCAGTAATTTTCGGTGAATGAATCTCAATAAAATCATTACTAACAAAGTATTTTCTTATTGCATGTTCAAATATGGTTTGCACTTTAAAAATTAACGCTTTTTCTTGTTGACGCAAATCTAAATAACGCCAATTTAATCTTACTTCGGCAGAGGTTTCGGTTTTACCACTAAAATCAATGGGGATTAAATTTTGAGCCTTACATTCTACCTCAATATGATTTACTACTACCTCTAATTTATTTATTGGCCCTTTACTTTTATTTACCATTCCCTTGACAGATATGACCGATTCTAAAGTAATATTTTTAACCTTAGTTACTAAATCTTCATTATCCTTTAAGACTAATAATTGGATATCGCCACTAATATCACGCAAGTCAATAAACATAACCGCTTTTAAATTTCTGATTCTTTTAAGCCAGCCTTTTATAATTACTTCTTGATTAAGATAATGATCCAATTCCTCTACTAATATTCTTTTCATATCTACCACCTATTTTTTCTCTATTTCTTCTTTTAATATTTTCGCTGTTAAAGCCGGGTTTGCCTTTCCTCTTGTTTTTTTCATGACTTGCCCTATAAAATAATCTAAAACATTATCGCGCCCCTTTTGATACTCACTTATTAGGTGCCTATTCTCCGTTAAAACTTCTGTCACCACCTCTTTAATATAACTATCGTCCTGAATCTGTTTAATATCTAAGG
>JAQVDA010000062.1 GCA_028698535.1 Bacilli bacterium | reverse complement strand
GGTAAATATTATTTAATTCAATCATATGTTGCTAGTTCAACGACTTTACAAGTAGATATTTTGGTTCCTATTTTCTTTTTTGGTTTTGGAGCCTTAATAGGATTAGGAATTGGGGCCCGGATAATTAATTATTTTCTAATTAATTATCAGAAAGCAACCATTAGTTTTATCTTAGGTTTAGTTATTATGAGTGCGGTGGTGTTAATACCAATTAATGTTACTTATAATTTATCTTTAATTCTTAGTAGTTTAATATCATTTTTATTGGGTGGGGTAATTATTGGCGGATTTGAATGGTTACAAGTAAAGAGGAACCCTTGATATATGTCAAGGGTTCCTCTTTTATATAGTTAATAATTCTTGTTCTTTGGTTTTTAATTTCTCTTCTATTTCTTTATTATAGTCATCGATAATAAGTTGTAGTTGACTAATTAATCTTTTTTCCTCATCTTCAGATACCGCTTGTTTTTTAATATCATTAATGGTTTCATGGCGAATATTTCTTAAACTAATCTTTGTCTCTTCCCCCATCGCCTTAACTTGTTTAATTAATTCAAGGCGGCGTTCTTCGGTTAGTTGAGGAATATTTATACGAATATTCTCACCATCATTAATAGGGGTTAATCCAAGATCAGATTCATAGATAGCTTTTTCAATTGCCCCTATAGTAGTTTTATCAAAGGGTCTAATTAATAATTGTCTAGCTTCCGGAATGGAGATGTTAGCTAGACTCTGCAAGGGCGTTGCCACACCATAATACGGCACCACTACCTTATTTAAGATAGCAGGATTAGCGCGTCCCGCTCTAACGATGGTAAATTTTTGTTCCATAGCCGCGATAGCTTTACTCATCTTTGCTTTGGTTTCCTTAAAATCATCAATCATTTTTATTAATTGTCCCTCCCATTTATATATTATATTATTAGTTTAACTGGCTCATAACTTCATCAGCAAAGTTATCATCTCTTTTTTCCATCCCTTCACCAACTTCATAACGAATCATTTGTTTGATATCGCAATTATTATTCTCAATATATTGCTTAACGGTTATATCATTATTTTTGATAAAGCTTTGCTCATTTAAACAAACTTCTTGGTAAAATTTATTAATTCGCCCTTCTACCATTTTAAGGGCAATCGCTTCTGGTTTACCCTCATTAATAGCCTGTTCTTTGATAATTAATTTTTCATGTTCTAAGTCTGAGGGGCTAATATCTTCTCTTTTAATATATTTAGGATTCATAGCTGCTACTTGCATGGTTAGATTTTTGGCTATCTCTTCATTACCACCACTAATAACTACTAAGACCGCTATCTTACCACCCATATGTAAGTATGATCCAAATAATTCCTGGTCTTGTTTAGTTATTAAAGTAAAGCGGCGGAGACTTATCTTCTCACCAATCTTAGCTGTTGCCGCCACGATTAAATCATGTATGGTACCCTTAGTTGTTTCTAATTTTAAAGCCTCATCTAAAGTAGTAACTTTATTTTTTAAAATGGTATTACCAATTTCCAGCACTAAGTTTTTAAACTCATCGTTTTTCGCCACAAAGTCCGTTTCTGAGTTAACTTCTAAGATAACAGCCTCATTATCATTAATGATAACAGCTCCTAAACCTTCAGCCGCTATACGGTCAGCCTTACTCATCGCTTTAGTAATACCTTTTTCTCTTAACCAATCAAGGGCTTTATCTAAGTCATTATCGGTCGCTTCCAGCGCCTTCTTACAATCAAGGATACCAGCGCCAGTTCTATCACGTAATCTTTTAACATCATCAGCATTAATCATAAATTTTCTCCTTTCTCATTTAAGGTTGCTTTTTATTTTAAAACATTAATTAATTCATCTTTTTTCATTTTAGAATAACCTTTTATACCTTGTTCTTTAGCCTTCGCTTTTAACTCAGTCACAGTTAATTTAGTTAAGTCCGTCATTTCTTGCTTTTTAGCCTTAGAAGTTGTTAGGGGTTTAATTGGGGTTTCTTCTTGTTTTTCTTTATCTTCTACTGTGGGTTTCTCCTCTTTAACAATTTCTTCTTTAATAGTTGGTTTTAAAGATAACTCTTTTTCTGGTTCTGGGGCTGTTGAAGAGATATCTTCTTTAGTTATTATTTCTTCTTTAACTTTTAACTCTGATTCTTGAAGATGTTTTTTGGCTTTTAAACTGGCTTTCATTTTATCTTCTTCAGTTAGATAATCAACCATATCCCCATCTTGAGCCTCAACAATCGCATTAGCTAAAACACCAGCCACTAATTTAACGGCTCTTATCGCATCATCATTGCCCGGAATAACATAATCAACGTCATCAGGATCACAATTAGTATCAACAATACCAATTACCGGAATCTTTAATTTACGAGCTTCTAAAATAGCGTTTAATTCTTTCCGTGGATCAACAATAAATAAAGCATCTGGTAAGCGCTTCATATCACGGATACCACAAAAATATTTATTTAATTTATCATATTCTTTACGGATTTGTAAAACTTCCTTTTTCGGTAAACGATCAAAAAGACCATCCTGTTCCATTTTTTCAATTTCTTCTAAACGATAAACTCTTTTTCTAATGGTCTTAAAATTAGTTAGGGTGCCGCCTAACCAGCGTTCACACACATAGTGTGATTTAGATCTAATCGCTTCTTCCTTAACAGCATCTTGGGCTTGCTTTTTAGTACCAACAAAAAGAACTTTGCCCTCATTACTAGCAATATCGTATAAAACACGATAAGCTTCCTCAATCTTTTTAACGGTTTTTTGTAAATCAATAATGTAAATACCATCTCTAGCGGTAAAAATATATTCCCGCATTTTTGGGTTCCAACGACGAGTTTGGTGTCCAAAGTGAACCCCTGCTTCTAATAAATAATTCATTGACACAACGGCCATAATATTTTCCTCCTTTTGTTTTCGCCTCCGAACATATCAACTTTAAATATCACTCTTAATGAGCACTAGATATTTAAATCCATGTCGTGTGTTTTTTAATATATTAGTAATAATACCATAAAACATAAGAGATAACAATGTTTTAAGTTACTTTTTATTATTATCATTTATCTTATTGCTTATGAAAGTAGTTTAAAATTTACAAACCAGGACCAACGACGAGGACTGGGCGAAACCCAATATAATTACTAGCGGCACCACTAGCCCCATAGAAAGCAAAGGCCCCCGCTAGTGAGTATTGTTCCCAGTTACCACCGCGACGAAAGAAGACACTAGTACCACTTGGCATGCTTGAAGTATCACTATACCACGAAGCATTACCAGTATGGGAATTACTAGTTTCATAGATAGCATCACCCTTTTTATTTGCTGTCTGGGCATAATTTAAATCTTGGGTATCCGAAGAACCTTTTGAATATACTTCCTTATACTTAGCCGCTGCATTGACTAAACTACTACCATTATTAGTTAAATTAGTGTTACCATTATTTAGATAAGCGGCAACGAATTCCCAAGAACCACCGTTTATATCATAAACACCGTATATATTGCCGGTACTAGTTTGGGTTAGATTACTTTTATAGGCATCACCACTGCCCCCACCGGTATAATATGCCGTACTTTCATTTCGCGATATTTGCGTTTGTTTACCATAAGAAGACTTAGCTAAGTAAGCCGTCGCTCCCCATTCAACATTTTTCATCATATGGGTATCAATACCACTACCACTTGTTCCCCAACCATAGGTTGAATTAGTTTCCATACTGCGACAATTATTAAAAATAGTATGAACATTAATAGCTTTCCATGATACAACGCCCGGTATTATTTTTATCTTACCACCATTATCGCTAGCCTCAAACTTAGCCATCCAAAAACCGGTTAATTTAGTAGTGCCAAAATCAAAACCCAAGTGATTGGTCCATTTATTACTTGAATCACTAGCCTTCCCTGTATCAACCAGCGAAACCGTATTACCGATTGTATCATCAACGCCAACACTAAACTTAACATCAATATTGCCGCCATCATCACTACAACTTTGATGATGACAACTAGTTATTTTGTATATATATCTTGGTATCCACACCCACATTGATCCATCAGCCGTTTGCGCATTGGCCCACCTTTTATTAGTAGTATCATATCGATACCAATCATTATCATATTCAGTAGTTGTGACCCAGGCACTGCCACTCCATTTTTTCGGCGTCATACCTGGCGCTA
>JAQVDA010000006.1 GCA_028698535.1 Bacilli bacterium | reverse complement strand
AAAGAATGCGAACCTTTACTGGCTTCATCTTAGCACTTTCCTATACAGTTTTCAAGTATTATAACTATGACATTTTCAAAAGATAATTTGCGGCTTTTTTTATGACATTTTCAAAAAGTATTTACAAGTAACATCCGAAGATATTTAACATCTGTTTAAATTATGATATAATAATCTTATAATAATTTGGTATATTTTAGCATTAGAAAGGAGGGTGTATTTTGGCCTTGGTTAATCTTAAAAACATTTGTAAAACATATGATAATAAAAAATTAGTGATTGATAATTTATCCTTTACTGTTGATAATAATGACTTCTTTGTCTTAATTGGTGCTTCTGGTAGCGGTAAAACAACTATTCTTAACCTAATAGCTGGATTAGAAGATATTAATTCTGGTGAAATATATATTAATGATGTATTATCAAATAATATAGAACCGAAAGATAGAGATATAGCAATGGTTTTTCAAAATTATGCTCTATATCCGCATATGACTGTTTTTGAAAATCTAGCCTTTGCTCTTAGAAATAAAAAAGAAAATAAAAAAGAAATTAAGAATAGAGTAGTTGAAATTGCGGAAAAATTAAGGATTGATAAACTCTTAGATAGAAAGCCAGCACAATTATCCGGTGGGCAAAAACAAAGAGTCGCAATAGGAAGAGCAATTGTTAGAAACCCTAAAATATTCTTAATGGATGAACCATTATCTAATTTAGATGTAGTATTAAGAAATCAATTACGAAAAGAATTAAAGCAACTGCATAAAGATTTTAATGCTACTATTATATATGTTACACATGATCAAATCGAAGCTTTATCATTAGCAACTAAAATCATGGTTTTAAAAGATGGCCATATAGAACAGATAGGTACTCCCATTGAAATTTTCGAAAACCCACAAAATCAATTTGTAGCTCAATTTTTAGGGACTCCAAAAATGAATATAATTAATAATTTGAATATTAACTATAAAAATAACAAAAAGTTTATTAATATATTTAATCAAGAAATTGAATTACCAAACATTATAAGTAAACCTCAAACTATTAATTTAGGAATTAGACCAGAAAATTTTATTGTATGTAATAAGAAAAGTGACATAGGTACTAGGGTAAGTATTAAATATGCTGAATTAATTGGTTCCGAATATATTATTTATAGTAAGATGGAATACAAAAATAATATATATCAAATTGTTTTTAATATTTAAAATGATAGGTATGATAGATACATATACGGCTGTTATTATATGTTGTCTCTCCTTACCATTTAATATTTATTTATTTAAACAGAATGCTCGCCTAATGCCTATTGAATTAATAAAAGCAGCCCGGATAGATGGTTTAAATGAATTTGAAATATTTTATAAAGTATATATGCCTTGTATGAGAGCAGTATTTATAACTTCTGCTTTATTATCATTTTTAGAATCTTGGGGCGCTTTATTATTACCAGTAGTAATTTTACAATCGCCAAACAAATTCACAAATACCTTATATCTAAATAGTTTAGGAACTATATGGACTTGTAATTACGCAGTATTAATGCTTTCGTTAGTATTATCAACCATGCCAATAATTCTACTATTCATTATATTCCAAAAATATATAAAAAGTGGTATTAGCGGGATTTATTAATTTTTTTAAATATATTTTAAATTATTTTATTTATCCTTTTCCATATTTTCCCCTATAATTATTTATAGTATATAGGAATAACTTATTACAATATTATTTTGAATTCTTCATTTCGTGTTTTGAATATTAAAATTATTAATAAAAGTTTTAAAACCCATCTAATATTATTTTAAGATAGTTGTTTTTTGTGATAAAGTTTTATATTATCAACGCAATTAACTAAATTAGAACCTCTCTAATTCCATACCCACTCATTGGATACTCCAAGTGTCGATAATCCATTCCTTACATTATTAAGTAGTTAAACATATAAACATTTAACTTATCAATTTATATACTATTAATAATTTCTTGAACGATGAACTTTATTAAGTTTCTTTTGACTAATATCTTGTTTTTTAAAAGCCCCATTAACTTGTTGTTGCTTATGGCTAGGTACAAATTGTTTATAACAATTAAAAATACCCATCCATTGTTCAAATGTCCATAATGAAATTGGAGAAACCATATCAAGTTTAATGGCATTTGCTACTCTTTTTTGTTGTTGATAAGAAAAAATATCCTTGGTTTTTTCTTTAAATGTTGAACCCTTATGATTATAAAGATACACCAACATATCCCAATACATAATGATCGGGGCCTTCTTTATATCGCAATATTCTTTCTTTTGGAAATGAGCTAGAACAATCCTAACATTTGGGATTGGTGAAAAATCAGTTTTAATAAATTCATGTATAATATTGCCCGAAAATATTGGTTTAAATAACAAGGATTTTAAAGATTCTAATTTGTATGGGGTCCCTATAAACCTTTCTGCCGCTTCCTTTTGCATTATTACATAAAAATCTTCAATAACTTCAAAGTTTTTCAATACTTTAAGAAATATATCGGTAGTCATATTAAATGGTATGTTAGAAAATATTTTTACTTTAATTCCTTTAGTAAATTCGTAACTAAGAAAATCCGCATTAATAATGCGGGTATTACGCCATTTTTTAGTTAATAAATTGCGATATAACTGTTCATCATATTCCACGGCTATTACTTGTTTACACTTTTTATCTAAAGCCTCCGTTATTATACCCTTCCCGGGTCCTATTTCAATTACAAAATCATTACCAGTAATATTACTGATATCTAATAGTTTTTCAACCAAAGCTTTATTATGCAAAAAATTTTGTGAGTCCTTTGCTCTTCTTACATCCTTTGCGTTATTCATTAAACCACCTCGTACATTATAGCATGTATAATTCAAAAACAACACCCGTTTAGATTATAATGAACATTATTTTACGTTCTTATCATCAGGTAATTATATCTGGCAAAGGCCATAATCATGTTGTTTTTTTAATCAAAGACGACATATTGACCAGTATTATATACTTTGTTATCTATTTTTAAATAGATATCATAACGTCCTGATAATCCCTCATTATTAATATAACGAGCAATATTTATTATCTGGGTATTGTTATAGTTATCATCCTCATGAAAAATATCAATACACATAGCGGTATATGCCCGCGTTGAAGCTGTAGCCGCATATATCGTTTGATCAAATAAACGATCAAGAATTATTCTTATCTT
The DNA here is from genome assembly GCA_028698535.1 of Bacilli bacterium. Classification (GTDB taxonomy): domain Bacteria; phylum Bacillota_I; class Bacilli_A; order RF39; family UBA660; genus JAQVDA01. The sequence continues at coordinate 15,960 of JAQVDA010000006.1, read as the reverse complement.
TGTCCCTTCAACCAGTTTAGCTTTAAATACTAAACGATCAACCTCTTTTTGAAAACTAACTTCATACTCTTCTGGAATAATCGTTGATGCCGCTAATAAGCTTACCTTTTCGACAATTGGTTCAGTAACTCCTAAAGAGCCTAGTCTTTTACCCTTGCCTAACTTTAAATTATTAGTAGTATATAAACTCATTTTCTCGGCACGGTAGAAATTACTTGGTAATTCTAATTCAAAGATAACTTCATCATTTAATATTTCAGCCGTGATACTATTGGCTTTGGCGTTTGGAACCATCGGAGAAGGAACATTTAATGCTTTACCATCAAGTTTACCAATACCGCCGGAATGAACTAAATAATGATTATCTTTTAAATAATCAACATCCGATATATATGGTGAATAAAAATCACTACCTCTTTCTTTACCATATTGCCATATCTGTTCAATGGTCATCTTTTCAGTATCAAGGTGATAAATAACTCCGCGGGTATAGTTATCATCCGCCTTAAGATAGTTCTTTATTATTTTTGAACGATTATTACCATTATCTAAAATAAATATATCACCATTAGGTAATACCATTGACGCATGTTGAGCCCATTGCCACTCAAACTCATCACCAACCGGAGTAAAAAAATAAGGCTGCATTTCTTCACACCAATTGGTCTTATCACCAATTATCCAGTTCAATTTACCAGTATCATAATCAATACTAATGACGGCATCTTGATGACGACCGGACAAAACAATAGCCTTATTATCTTTATCATACCAAACGGCATTATTATGAAACCAATCATATGGATCCCACATATCCGCTTTACCTTCTGTTTGCGGTAATATTTCCTTTAAATCCCATTCTTTTAATATATGACCATTTTTCCGGTCAATTAATACTACATAATCTTCAACTGTTCCATCAACAAATTTGTTACTAGCGACTAATAAATTACCATCGGTCATTTCATAATAATCATGATGATAACCACCAGGGATAACATATTCTTGATATATCTTACCAGTTAAATCCATCTCCATAAGACCAACTGTATAATAGGGTGGCGCAATAGGACGATTAGAACTTAACAATAAGTGACCATTAGCTAAACGCCCTATATCCCACGCATAATTACCTATAAGATACCACCGAGGATCCCCATTAACATCATAAGCCGCATTATAACCTTTTAAAGCCGTACTGACAAATATTAAATCATCATTTACTAACTTACGATTTACTTTAACAGCTGTTGGTAAAACAAAATCATTGGGTAACGGAGGCGTCTTAATAATAATTTCTTTTTCTACCCCATCCACCTTTAATATAACCGCATTATTATAATCAGCGTATAACCCATAAATAGGTAAAATGTGTTGTGTATCTTTATTAAAAGTATGTCTGATGGTGGTTTTATCATCCTTACCCTTAATAATTACTTCCACGGGTACTTGTTCTTTAGTCTTAAACATTATTAAAGCGGTCAACGGTGAATTGCCATATGGATTTAAAATTAATTTGGGATTATCAAAGGTATAATTTTTTTTGGCAAAATCGCCTAAATAACTTTGTTCTATGACAAATTGTTCTTCTAAGATATCAGTTATTACAGTAACCTTTTCTTTATCTTTATAAAAAATAAAATGATAAATTAAAAAACTTAATACGATAAAGATTAAAAAGACAAATAAATATTTAATATAATCACCAATCCGCATTGTTAGCCTCCTTATTATATGTTAATTATATCATGTATCGTGCTGGATATAAATATTTCAATAAAAAAGATTTATATCTTTTATTACTATAAGAGACAAACAGTTAGACTAATTATATAGAAACCTTTGTTTCTATTAAGTTTAAGTTCGTATATCCTTAACTATTTTATTTATTTAATTTTTTACCATCATCTAACGGTACATCTTGTAACGTTGGCTCTATACCAAACAACGATAATTTTAACTGCATAAAATCAAATAAATACAACACCGACTGACGCCAGTTATCTTTAAATAAATTAGATTGATTGTTAATATAATCATGGATATCCTTACGGACTGCTCTTTCGACCGCAATGTATTGATTATAAGTATCTAATATAAAAGATTTACTTAGAACTTGATTAAAAATAATATAAGCAATATTCATTATATCTTTATCTTTTAGTAATAAATCACTAGCCTCTTCTGTTATGATGTTGTTTTCATTTACTAATGATACATTATTAAAAAAAGAATATAACACATCATTTAAATAAGCAGTAAACGTTTCTTTTTCTTGGTTAATTATCAATTGTTCCTTGAAATAATCCAAAGAAACATACCTATTTTCCCAATCACTAATAAGCTGTTGTGATAAATCCTTGTAAGAATTTAATATTTCGGCTTCTTTTGACACAATATCAACGGCTATTATAGCGGCCGCTAAACGGGCCGAGGGATGAGTGATTTTATCCCTAATAAACACTTGAAGCTGATTACTTAACGCCATCTTTTGTTCTTCCGATATAGTTAATTTAGTCATTTTCTTATTATTAATACCTTCTAAACAACTAATTAATTCATCTTTAGTTATTTGAATCTCACTAGTTAAAGAAGTTAATTTTGCCTCAACATCATCAATTTGTAAAGATAAAGGTTGTTTAATTTGTTTAAAATGTTTTGATTTAGTCACTAACTCTTGTCTCAAATAGCTTTTATTTTTTAAGTGTTCTATTAAGATTACCATTTCCAGATATCTATTTGCGGTTACATTTAGTAATGTTAATAAATCAGAATCAAATCTATCCTGAAAAAAATCATAAAATGATTTTCTGCTAGGTACTTGATTACCATTACTTTCTAAAATTAAGTGCATAATAACTCCTCCATAATAAGATTATATTATATCCTATTAATTACTATCACTTAATATTAAAACGACTACTTAAAAAGTTTAATAATAGTGGTTAAAACATCCGGTCGCTGTTTTACTCTAAAACCTTTCCACTTTATCGCCCTTGGAATAGCAAAAATAACATCTAATAAAAAACAAACTATAAAAAGATAACCAACAAAATTAAAAGCAACTATTGATAGAGATTGTATATTATTAACTATTTTCATAACGAAAGGATGTAAAAAGATAATTAAAATGACTCCTAAAAAACCCCAACAAAGCGAATAAAACAAGCAAACTCGACCATGTATATTTAAAAAATTAAAGGAATAATCCCACCATTTTCGTTTGTAAAGTAACTCTAAAAACCAATGAACTAAATATTCCCATATGGTCATTAATATTAATGATGCCAAAAATAAGACTATAATATTATTAGAAAAAGGGCTCAAAAATAGTAATATAAAAATAGCTCCAAATCCATAAATAAGAAGGAAAGGTCCTTTCATACTACCTCTATGAACAAGGCGTCTATTTATAATACTGATAAGGACAGATTCAATTAACCACCCAACAAAAGAATAAATAATAAAGTAAACAAAGTATTCACCGAGTTTATATTTTACACCATACATTTTAATTTTTCCTTACTTCTATTTTAATATATATATATTATAACATAGATGGTTTAAACAACAATTTTATTTTTTGATTTTTCAATCCAATCAATAATCTCTTTTTCAATTTTAGGATTAATATTTACTCCTAATACATGGTGCGTGTCTTTACCATGATAATCATTTCCAACGGATAATAATAAGTCATTATCTCTCGCATAATTACATACTTTTTCTAATTGCTCTTTACTTGTATCAAAATTATATATTTCTATTCCATCAATATAAGGTTTACAGATTTCTAATATCTCTTTGATATTATTTCCATAATGATATGGATGAGCTAAAAAAACCTGGCCCCTATTCTCGTTAATAATTTTATACAAATCTTTTAATTTAGGCCATACTATACTCATATCTAAATAAAAATCAAAACTATTATCAATTGTGCTCCGTCTATAAAAATCACTAACACTATTTATATTTTGTTTTTCTAAATATTTTTTAGTTCCTTCGCTTTCCATCATCATTCTAAATATTGCTTGATGGGCAAATTCATTACTTGGGTTATAAGTATTCAAGTTTTCTATAGCAATACCCTTTTTATTTGCTATTTCTATTAAAGCATTAAATATCTTCTTTTGACGCACGTCAATTGTTTGGTACTGTTTTTCAACTCATTTATTTATTATATCTAAATTGAAACCATAACAAAGAAAATCAAAAGTCTTATTATTGACTATAGCATCGGCTTCTATTCCATATAATATAGTTCCCTTAAAATTGTTCTTGGCTTGATCTAAGTTATAATACGCTCTTACTGTATTATGATCAGTAATAGATATGTACTTTACACCAGATTCTGAGCAAAGATTCAATATATCATTTATATCTTTTTTCCCCTCTAACGAACATTTAGAGTGTATGTGTAAATCTATCATTTATATCACCCATTAAAATTATAGCATAGGATTTCATAAATTATCTTAATAATTTTATTACAATACTCATCATTTTTAGCAATATTCATTATATAAAAATGAACATAGCCATTAATTAAACACCATCTTAACTTTTTCTCGTCATAAAATCCCGTTTCTCTATAACCTTCAAGAAACAAATCAACCTCTTGCTTACTATCCATAAATTTTTGAGATGGTCTTAATATTAACGACCACGCAATATCTTGTTCTTTTAAACCCTGTCCCGAATATTCCCAATCAAGAACACCACTTATTTGATACTCACTCCATAAAACATTAGCATAATGAAAATCGCCATGAATAAATGTATTATACTTAAAAGCGGGCATATTAGAATTTAACCATTCCAAAATTGGTTTTATTTCAGGATACTTACTTAAATCATCAACTATAGGTATATTGTTAATTTTTCTTAACTTAGCTTTTGGCGAACTAACTTCCAAACTATGTATATATGAAAGCATTTTCCCTAAAGATTTCATATATTTCATACTTTCTTTCTTTTTATCTTCAAAACCTTCCAAAATAGTAGATAACCTCTGACCATTTAATGAACTTATAACGATATAATAAAAATCACCTTTTTTGCCTACATCTAAAAGCTCTGGTATCGGTAAATTATAATTTTTAATTAAAGGTAAAATAAGCGCTTCATTTTTTATATTACCTTTTTCATCTCTTTGAATTTTTAAATAGAAATCAATGTTCTCGCCGTCTTTTTTCCCGTGGCATTCAAAAACATCATTCCACGCATGAGGATAACCTATTATCTCTTCTAATAATAAATCATTATTAAAAGAAATAGTATGTGGATCAATAAGGGGTTCACGCCATTTTGGAGTGCTCATACATAATTCTCCTTCCCTTTTTATTTTTTTATCCTTTTTTTATTTTAATTATACTATGTCTATATGAAAACTGTCTAGTTTAGTGTAACTGATTCAATCGTTATAAGTAAAAGGTAGATTTTGATAATATGATTATAACTTTAAATGTTTATTCTCATCTTACCCCAAGAAATGAGGATAAAACAAGAAAACAAAAAATCCTTATTAAATAAGAACTTATTTACATCATGGTCGGAAAGACAAGATTTGAATTTAACTATACTTATTTGTTTTTTCCTTATTAAATAAGGGTTGTTTTTTCATAATTCCCATAAAATCCACTCTTTTTATTTATTGTGGAGTCATTCTGGAGTCAAGATTAATACAAACTAAAATAATTTATTCTGCTATATTAATACCATATTTTATCAAAAAAATATTTTGCTCTTCAGAATATTTTTTTCTTTCTTTCATCGCTTCATTAGTAGCATGCCTAAAACAATGTGTAATTTTCCTATATTTCATAATATCTTCTTCTGTTACAAATCCAATAAAAAGATTTTTGTAATCTAATTTTATGAATTTTTCGTTTTTCTTTAACATATTCTCAATTAAATTGCATAATTCTTGTAGCTTTTCATCTGTAGACATTTTTTCAAAAGTAGCATCTCTTGTAGAAATTGACTTAATTCTTTTATTTACTTCAACGTTTAAATGATATTTATCCTGCTTGATAAAATTTAATGAATCTATTAATTCTTTTCTTTGGGGCCATTCAACCTTAGCATATATTTTTCTTTTTTTTGACTATAAGCTCGTATTTGATTATACGAAAAATCAAGCAATGATTTTGGACGACTTAATGCAGTTGGAAACTCTTCTATTAGATATCCTTTACTATATAAAAAATAGCACATAAATAAAAAGAGTTCACAATCTTTAGCGGCTTTATCATCTGGCGGCTTTCTTAGTTCTTTGAGTTTTTCAATTACATCTTGATTATCAAAAAATTTTATATTACAAGTGCTATTAATTAAATTATAATAGTATTTATAGTGATACTCATCTTCGCTAATATTCATAATAAAAAATTAACGTAAATCAATCATAATATCCCTCTAAATAATCACATTATATTATCAATCTCTTTTGCTATCGCTCTAATTACAGGTACTGATACACTATTACCAAACTGCTTATATGCTTGCACGTCATTAACAACAATTTTAAAGCTTTCTGGAAACCCTTGTAATCTAGCTGCTTCACGTGGTGTTAATTTTCGTGGATTTTTATCTTTTTGATTTATTAATATTTCTGATCCATCCTTATAATATCTTGCTGATATTGTGTTAGTATAAGGTGATTTATGATCAAATAAAGAGTACCCAAACCCATTGCCTTTTGACATATGCTCTTTTTTCCTTCGTTGGTGCCCAGCCCATAGTTTATCTGATATAGTATATTTTTCGTTTACATTTTTATCTAAAATTTGTCCAACACGAGTAACTATATAGCTTGGTTTTGGAAAGTTAAATTTCCTTCTCTTATCTCTAATAGCAACCATATATACTCTCTCTCGGTTTTGTGGGATACCAAAGTCTTTTGAATTATATATTTGAAAAAAGAAATTATACCCCATCTTTTCAAATTCAGTTTTTACCATCATATAAATTAAATTATTATTGCTTGTATAAAATCTTTTCACATTTTCTAAAAAAACAACTTTAGGTTTATGCTCTTTGACAATCTTTATTATATCAAAAATAAATGTTCCCCTCTCATCTTCAAGTCCTTTTTTTAATCCAGCTTGAGAAAAAGGCTGACAAGGAAATCCCGCTAATAACAAATCATGTTTAGGAATATCTCTTGGTTTTATTGTTTTTATATCACCGTATGGTGTGTCGTTAAAATTTGCTTTATATGTTTCAACAGCAAATTTATCTATTTCGGAACTAAAGACACATTCATAGCCTAATTCTTCAAAAGGAATTCTAATTCCACCTATTCCCGCAAATAAATCAATAAATTTTACTGCCATTAATTTTCACCTCACTTATCCCAATAATTTAATACTTCCGGTATGTTTTTATAAAAATAATATTCAAAAGATATCACATTATGATCCTTACTAAATTTAGTTTCTTTAATATTCTTTAACACTACTAAAATAATATTGTGCATTGCCATCTGTTTTATTTTAGCACCAGCTATATCTTCGTCAACAGTTAGCAAATAAATATTGGGTAAATTAGATCTTTGTACTTCTTCTACTACTTCTTGCCAACGTTCTCTTAAAGTTGTTTTCATACTACCAACAACTGTCTTATTTCTATAATCATTAAAAGCTTGGATGCCAGGCAATACGGAATCTACAACTTTCCCTAATCCTAGTTTTTCAAAAGCTAATTTACCAATTTGAGCTTGCGAATCATATGAATAACCAAGTAATTCATATAGGGTATAAATTATACTTTCAAAAGTACTACCCGCTCTGCTCCTTCTAGATTGAGTATTACTTAACGATAATTGATAAATATATGGGTAAATTTTACCAGCATATGTACTAAATTCTTCATTTATCCTATTTCTAAATTCAGTTATATTTAATTCTTTAGAAAAATCCTTTTCGAGATTATTTACTATTTCACTTAATATTTCTTTTGGATAATCAAATTCTAAACCAATTTGCTTTAATATAATTTCATTAAATCTTATTTCTTGCTCCAAAAAACATCATATACTTCTTGTCTCAATATCATAATTAATTGTGATATGTTTTGATTTTTCAAATATTCTTTTATTAATTCTGAATTCTTCATACATACAAGTTCAACGGTTTCTTTTGCATTTGTTATGTATTTATTGCGTCCATCACGTATATAATGTGTAAGCTTTTTTTCTTCTTCAATAGATAATTTAATATTTTCTTCCAACTTATTATTCATAACTACCTCCTATATTTAAATTTTTTTAATAAAATCTATTATTTTTATTAGGATTTTCTTACTTGGTATTTCTCTATACTTCTTATAATAATATTCCTTAATATTTTCCATTAATTCTTTAGCTTCTTTATCAATATCCAAACCTTTTTCAAAATCAGGAGCTAATCCTAATAAATCTCTAACATCTATTTTGTAATAGTCAGCTATTTTTTCAAGAGTATAAAATTCAGGATATGACATCCCTGTTTCATAATTACCATATGCTGATCTTTTAATATTTAACTCTTCAGCGAGTTTATACTGACTAACACCTTTTAGTTCACGCATTTTTTTCAAATTTGAAGCTAATTTATCCATACCCTATTACCTCCATATACATTATAAAACATATTGCAAAAAAAGACAATTAATTTTGTCTTTTATATTGCAAATTAATTTGTCCGTGTTATTGTGATTATAGGCAAATAAGATTGTCTATAATTTAAAAGGAGGTATTACTATGAACGAAAATCAAAAAGTTTTTAACTGCAACGATGTCATGAAAATATTAAGATGTAAAAAGAGTAAAGCCTACGAAATTATTAAAGTATTAGATTATGAATTAAAAGAAAAAGGTTATTTGACAGTTAACGGTAAAATACCCAGCAGTTATTTATTTTATAGATTAAATATTCAATAATATTTAATCTTCTTGATATAAACCAATAATTAGATATTAAAGATAACGAGATGTTTTTATTTAACCAAAACAAATCACAAAAGAAGGAGGATGGTGTTAATGCCTATTAAAAAAATGCATAATGGTACATATAAAGTAGATGTATCTTTAGGATCTGATCAATTATCTAACAAAAGAAAAAGTGTTGACAATCCAACCAAAGGAAACTCTTAGAAGAAATTTTAAATATTATCAAAGAATGGCAGGTTCAAAGGATATTAGATTACATAACTTAAGACATTCACATGTAGCATTATTAATAAATCTAGGACGAGATCCCTAACTATTAAAAAGCGATTAGGTCATTCTGATATTACTATTACTTTAAACACCTATGGACACCTTTATGATGATGCACAAAAGAAGTTAGCGGATAAATTGGATGAAATATAAAAAGTGTTATGCGCTTTCTTTTTTATACTCAAACATTTTTTTGATAATACAAATTTCATAATCCAAATCATCAATTGAAACATTAGCTGCAAAATTAAAAGGTTGTATTTGATCATAATAATGACCGTTTTGATTTAACATCACTTTCATTTGCATTAATTTAGTCCTATCAACTTCAGGATAACAATTTATTTTAGGAGTTTTCCCTTTAGGATATAAATAATCAATCTTTGCTCCAAAAGTTTCCTTTTTAGTTAATTCACACAGAATATCTTTATTATCCTTAAACGCTTCATAGAATTTCTTCTCAATCCAAACCCGTATACCAATAATTAATAAAATTTTTATATAAATCATTTCTTCAAAATTTTTTTCAATATAATCACTAGCATCAAAAGAATCTATCATTTCAACAAAATACTCATTTGTTAAATCAACATAATCTGAACCTACTTTAAACCTAAAGGTAAAGGGACTATCATAATGAAAAACCTTGTGTCCTTTATAATTTTTGTCTTCCAATTCCCTTGATACTAAGAGCAACAAGTATTTATCTTTGTCGTATTTTTTTATGATGTTTAAAATACCATAATCACTTGTACTTATTTTCTTTATGTATCGCACGCCCTTATAAACATCAAAATATTTTAAATTGAATAACCACTTTAGTTGAGAATTTAATATATTAATTGTTTCAATATTGTGTGTAAAAACATGGACTTTATTTTCTTTTGTCAGGGATGCTATTTCATACATTATTTTATATTGGTTCGTCATATCAAAACTACTTATCGGATCATCAATAACTAAAATATCTTTATTATTAATTCTAAACCCGTATAACTTAACAATAATTAAAAGTAAGTTAATTTCACCCGTACTATAACTATCTATTTTCCTTCCCTTTTTCGGAATAAACTCAATTTGATGGTTTTCATCATCAAAAATAATTTCTTTAAAATCAAATTTTTTGTTTATATAACCTTTAATCAAAGTCTCTTCAGCTTTTAAGACTTTATATTGTTCTTCCTTTACACTTAATAATTTTTTAATTTTATTAGTTAGTTTAGAAATTTCTTTATATGCTTTTTCAAACAATTTACGGTTATCCTGATTACCATTACATAAAAAATAATCCAAAATTTCTTTATTATCCATTGATTTAACAGTCTTAACTATATTATTTAAAATCTCCGCGTGCCTTTTATTAGTCTTATCAAAATTAAATCCAGCAAATAGATTATCTTTAATTTCTGAGAGTTTTTCCATTTTGGTAGTTATAATTGCCAAAATTTTTTTACCGGTAGTCCCACATACTGGGCATTCATCAGTTTCTTCATCAACAATTTTTAACAAATTATCTAGCGTTTTTTAAATATACACTTTTTAGATTGTTTATTTCTTCTTCTACATTACTCACTCCTTTTATCCTTTTATAGTTTTTTACAGTACAATTGATATAATCTGATGGAATATTTTGGTTTATTTCATTTAATCTTTCCTTACTCAATGTAAAACTATCTATTTGTTTTGATGATTGAATCTCTTCAAATAAGATATCTATTTGTTTAGCAACTGTTGCATTAATGCCAGCTTGTTTAAACTGTGAATCGATTGATAAATCTTGTTGAATTATTTTAAGGTGATTTTGTAAATTTTCAATTTCTGCAACTTTAGCTGCTATTACTATACTACCCTTTATTTTTATAAAATCTTCCTTCATTCTATCAACATCAAAGTAATCTATTCTATTTGAAAAATCACTATTGACAATGTAATTATAAATACTGGTTTTACCTATTCCATTGTAACCAAAATAAACAGTCGAATCCTCTTCAAGATTGATATTAAAATCTGAATCAAATTTTAAGTATTTTAAATTATCATTTAAAACTTTACTATCAAACATAATCTCACATCCTTAAATAAAAACAGCAGCACAAATTTCTTTGTACTGCTTCACAATTTAACTATAACACCATTCAATAACTTTTGCAAATATATTTCGGCAAAATTCTGCATCCTAGAGTCAAACTGGAGTCATTTTCATTTTGACATTAAAAAACCCTTGTATTACAAGGGTTAATTTACTTATGGTCGGGAAGACAGGATTTGAACCTGCAACCCCCTGGTCCCAAACCAGGTGCACTGCCAAGTTGTGCTACTTCCCGTAATGGCGCGCCCGATAGGAGTCGAACCCATAACCTTTTGATCCGTAGTCAAACGCTCTATCCAATTGAGCTACGGGCGCATTATATACATTATTTGATATTATATTATATGCATTTATATAAGAATGGTGGCTTCGGACGGAATCGAACCGCCGACACAAGGATTTTCAGTCCTTTGCTCTACCGACTGAGCTACGAAGCCTCTTGGCGGTTCCGACGGGAATTGAACCCGCGATCTTCTGCGTGACAGGCAGACGTGTTAACCACTACACTACGGAACCCTCAACTTATTTAATTAATTGCCTTTATAGTATACTAGATATAGGTGGTTTTTGTCAATATGTTATACCTATAATTAAGCATCATTATCAATATTAGTTTGACTCAAAAAACGATAAGAGATTAGAAAAGATATTATTAAAGCCATAATATTTAGAATATCTTTAAAAGTATAACTTAAACCCGGATATATTGCCGCAATTGACCCTAGAACAAACCCTAAAATAAAACTATAAGTAGTGCGATAATGATTATCTAATAGATATTTTATTAATTTCACCATTACTACCGCTCCCATAATCACACCTAGTAATACGGGGATTAACTCAATCATTTCTTGTTTTGTTAAGGTGAAAACATTTGCAATAATATGTAAAAAGTACTGATACATCCCTATTAACATGAGCATAAATGAGCTACTAATACCCGGTATAATTTTACCTGATATATAGATAAAACCAGTGAAAAATAGTAATATATTAGCAATAATACCCCCATCTAACTTAGCCGCAATATTAATATCAATTATATTCTTACCAAGAACAAAAATGCCCATTGATACTAAGAAAGAAATCAAGAACACTACTACATTTAACCCTTTGGCATCTCTTTCTTTCATTTTTAAAAAAAGAACCGGTAAACTACCAAGAATTAAGCCCATAAAAATAAAACATAATTCAGCATGATATTCATAGAAAAAATAATTTAGCATTTTACCAAATAAAATAATGCCTATAATAACCCCTATAAAAATAGGCATAAGATAAGAGATATGTTTCTTCCAATCAGCAAAGAAATTTGTTAGCGCGTGTATCATGTTTTCATAGATACCAAAGATAATCGCTAAAACACCGCCACTTACTCCCGGTAAAATCATCCCCGCCCCAATAATAATTCCCGCTATCACCAATTTAAGCTTTTTCATCATTAATAATCTCCCTATCGCCTAACCTTTATTTCTTTTTGATATTTATATCCTTACTTTATTAATTATACCATTTATTAAGGTAATTTTATAAACAAAGAAATTATTATTAATTTTATATGTTAAAAGAAAGAATATATACAAAAAATTACCAATACTGGTAATTTTAAAGGCTAATATTTTTTGTTTATTGTTTGATTAAACTATATATATCATTAGAAAACCCTACAGGATCATCAACCGATAAACCCTCAATTAATAATGATTGATTATATAAAATCTTAGTAATCGTTTTCAGTTTTTCCTTATCATTTTTAAAAGCTTTTTTGATGGTATTAAATATTTCATGTTCAGTATTAATCTCTAATATTTTATCCGTTTTAACATCTTGAGCATTGGGCATCATTTTTAATACCTTTTCCATTTCAATGGATACCGCGCCTTCATTTATTATACATACCGGATAGCTTCTTAATCTTTCAGATGCTCTAATATCTTTTATCTTATCTTTTAATACTTCTTTCATAAAAGCGAAAATTTCTTTTGTTTGTTTATCGGCCGTTGTTTTTTTACTTTCCTCTAATTCACTACTTGATACTGACTTAAACTCTTTATCTTGATATTGGGATAACATTTTTACGGCAAACTCATCTATTTCATCGGTTAAATATAAAATCTCATAATCTTTCTCTTTCGCAAATTCGGTTTGTGGTAGTTTATCAATCATATCCACATCTTCCCCAGTCGCATAATAAATATATTTTTGTTTTTTCTTCATTCTTGATACATATTCATCTAAAGTAACTAATTTTTTCTCTCTTGATGAATAAAACATAATTAAGTCTTGTAAAAATTCTTTATTAACGCCCCAATCGGTATATACACCATATTTGATAACCCGACCAAAGTTTTTAAAGAAAGTTTCATATTTTTCACGTTCGTTTTTTAACATTTCTGATAATTCCTTTTTAATTTTATCATTAATTCTTTTCGCAATAAATTGTAATTGACGATCATGTTGTAACATCTCTCTTGATATATTTAAAGAAACATCAGGAGAATCAACTAAACCTCTAACAAAGCCAAAATAATCTGGTAATAGTTCAGCACATTTTTCAGTAATCAAAACATTATTAACATATAACTTTAAACCCTTTTGAAAATCTTTGGTAAAAAAATCAAATGGTAATTCAGTCGGAATATATAATAAAACATCATAGCTAACAACCCCTTCCGCACTAGTATGAATTACTTTTAAAGGTTTATCATAACCAAATTTTTGTTCAAGATAAAAATTCTCATAATCTTCTTCTTTTAATTCCTTTTTCTTTTTACGCCAGATAGGAATCATACTATTAATTGTTTCGTCTTCTTGATATTCTTCAAACTCATCTTTATTATCTTTTTTAGGCCTTGATTTAGTTGTTTTCATTATAATCGGATGTTTTATAAAATCAGAATATTTTTTTATTAACCATCTTAAATGATATTCCTCAAGAAAATCATCATATTTTTCTTCTTTTTCGTTTTCTTTAATAGTTAAAATAATATCGGTACCAATATTGGCTTTTTTCACTTCCGAAATAACATAACCATCAATACCACTAGATTCCCATTTATAAGCTTTATCAGTTTCGTTCTTTTTACTAATAACTACTACTTTACTAGCCACCATAAAGGCCGAATAAAAACCAACCCCAAATTGACCAATAATATCGTTCGAATCTTTAATCTTATTTTCTAATTTAAAAGCAAGAGTTCCACTTTTGGCAATAGTTCCTAAGTTTTCTTCTAATTCCTTCTTATCCATACCAATACCAGTATCAGTAATGGTTAAAGTTCTGTTTTTCTTATCAGCGGTGATTCTAATATATAAATCATCCCGGCTATATTTTTTCTTTTTATCAGTTAATAAAAAATAATGACGTTTATCTAAAGCATCACTAGCATTTGATATAAGCTCCCTTAAAAATATTTCCTTATGCGTATAAATAGAATTAATCATAATATCTAATAATCTTTTTGACTCCGCTTTAAATTGTTTTTTAGCCATAGTATTATACCTCCTATTATAAATTATTATATTATTCTACCCCATGTTATAGCACTCCAATAAGTTGAGTGCTAATCTAATTATAATAGAATTAATATCTAAATTCAAGACTATATTTAAATAAAATTTAATTTTATCAATTTTCCCACCAGAAAAAGATGCTATAATAATCATCAATAGTATGATTATAATATTATTAATAAATCATTATAAAAAGGAGGTCAATAATATGAAACAACAAAAATTAATCAATTTTGTTAAAAGTTTAGATCGCTCACAATTTATCGATAATCCCGCTAAATCATTTGCCACTTATGATATTGCTTTACCGATAGAATGTGGACAAACGATTTCTCAACCCAGCTTAGTTTTAGAAATGAGTTTATTATTAGATTTAAATGAAAATTGTACGGTTTTAGAAATAGGAACCGGTTCCGGATATCAAACAGCTATACTAGCTAAATTTGCTAAACAAGTCTATACCCTTGAATTAATTCCCGAGTTAAGCAAAAAGGCGGAAGCGAAATTACAAAAAATGGGCTATAAAAATATTAAGTTTTTAATTGCAGACGGTAGTAAAGGATTAGAAAAACATGCCCCTTATGATCGCATTATAGTAACCGCTGGTGCCAAAGAGATTCCTAATGAACTACTAGAACAATTAAACAACAACGGCATTATGGTTATTCCCGTCGGTACTTCTCAATTACAAACTTTAAAATTAATTAAAAAGGATTATAAAGGCGCTATTACCATAGAACCGATTACAGATGTAAAATTCGTTGAATTTAAAGGAAAGTATGGGTGGCCAAAATAATAAAAATTGGAATTAATTTAATCATAAATGTTAAATATTTATTTAGTTGAAACAGTTTAAATAACATGTTAACATAGAAATTAAAGTGAAGGAGAAAAAATGAATATTAATGAATTAAACGAACTAATTGTTAAGCTGGATAAAGATTTGCCTAAAAAGATATTAGATGGTAAAGAAGTATTTGATTTTAAAGATTCAAATATAGTCCTTGGGGTAGCATGTATTGTAGTTTATAAAGATAAAATGCTCATTATGAAACGAAGCAATAAAGTAGCCGTATTTCAAAATAAATGGGCCGTAATTAGTGGTCACTTAGACTGCGTAAAACCAATTAAAGAAATCATATTAGAAGAAATA
>JAQVDA010000061.1 GCA_028698535.1 Bacilli bacterium | reverse complement strand
GTAATATTTAGGTTAATATTAGTAGCCAAGGTTAATCCTTTTATATTTAAATTATCTAATTGGTAATCAAGAATAACTTTTCCTCTTGGAACACTAACCCCATCTACTAGTTTGATGTTAACGACCTCTTCAACATCCATTTTAAGGATTCTTTGCCTATTAGCTAGTTTCTTTTCCTGAGCAATAAGAGCATCCATGCGATTGGTCCTTTCGGGATTGGCTTTTCGGACCTCTTCTTTTATTTGTTTTAAGATAAACATTTCTTTTTGATATTGGGAAGAATCAGATTGAGCTAATTGATTTTGTTTATTTATTTCATCTTTTCGCTGAATAACATATTCACAATAAGAAACTGGCGCGATAACATGTCGAGCCTCTTTTTTCTTTTTAATTTGTTCTAAATGAATAATACCATTAGTTACATTTTCTAATAAGGTTTCATCATGCGAAATAAATAAAACTGGTTGCTTGGCATCGTTAATAAAAAGCTCCAGCCACTCTAATGTTTCAATATCCAAATCATTAGTCGGTTCATCCAGCAACAACACATCGGGACTAGAAGCAATAATTTTAGCTAATTGTAGTTTTACTTTTTCGCCCCCTGATAAAGAACTAATTTTTTGTTTATTATCTAATATATTAGTTTTTATATTTAAATCCGCCAATATTTTTAATATATCACCTAATTTATTATAACGGTCATAATCTATATCATCATGAGGATTATCCTTAAGGAAATATTCATCAACATATAAATTATCCCATTTATCAGACAATTGTTGTTCTAAGTAACCAATCTTAAGGCCTTTAGTATTAATAAAACCAGAAAGATGACAATAGGACTCTATGTCTTGAGGATTATAAATTGCTTTTAGTAATGTGCTTTTACCGTTACCCTCCTCCCCAATAATTGCAATCTTATCGCCTTTATTTAAAACAAAATTAAAATTCTTTAATAACGGACGCTCATTTTTAAGCAGAAAAATACTAACATCTCTAAATTCAATCACTATAACACCTCAGTTAACGCCTTAATAAAATTTATTCAAAATAAGATTAAATTATTATCTTGTTATTACGTCTTAAGTATTACTAAAGTTGTTGTTTTAAAACGAAGATAAGACTTCAGTCTTCATAGTAAATCAAGGCGGAAAAACAATATAATTGTTCTTCGCTGAAAATACTAATACTAACCTGATACTTAATATCAATAATCTTACCATCAAAGTCCTCTAAGAAGTCATTGATGGCTTTTTCTAAATCCTTCTCATGGTTTTCATCAAAAATCTTAACTTTTCCCATTTAATCACCCGATTAAATATTAAGCTTTTTGTGGTGATTATTCTGTCATTTATTGTTTTGATAATATAATTCATGATTAACCCCAAATTGATCATCATAATTAACCAAGATCCGAAACTCACCTTTAAATGCCGATATGTCTTCGTTAAAGGGGATATAGCCAATAAGATTAATACCCTTGACATAATTATTTTCTTTGTCAATATAGTTAGGAACTAAATTTACTTTCTCATCTAAAACACCAATGCTGGGATAAATATCTTCGGTTTCATAATTATGAATAACTAGGGCCGAAAGGTTATAAAGTTCATAGGTGGGACTATCAATTATAACCCGGTACATTAATTCAAACTCGTTAATTTTATCGATATATATTTTTAAAGCAAATGGTAAGTCTTCTTGATATTTATCTGTCGTATTATTTAACTTATCTAGCATTTCGTAATAGTTTTTTTGCTCAGGTAAAACACTATTAAAACAACAACCACTAATAATTATACAAATACTTAAAACGAACAATATTTTTCGCAACCCCTAATCCCCCTTAATGTTACTTTTAAAAACAATGTTGACAAGTCGATTAGGAACAATAATTATGTTAGTAATCTTATTATCCTTAATATATCTTTTAACATTATCAATATTTAAGGCCGCCTCTTCCATTTGGTTTTTTGATAAATCTCTTGGGACTTTTACTTTGCCTCTTACCTTACCATTGACTTGCACAATTAATTCATAGGTAGTGGTTATGGTTTTAGTCTCATCATAAGTAGGCCAAGCGGAATTAAAAATGCTGTCCTTATTACCAAGTAAAGACCAAATTTCTTCCGCTAAATGAGGGGTAAAAACAGATAACATTTTAATAAATACGGTTAAGGTATCGCGGTTATTAATTTTATACCTTTCTAAATAGTTAAACATACTGCGTAATTTAGCAATCGCTGTATTATATTTTAGTAATTCAATATCAGTTGTTACTTCCTTAATGGTGGCATGAACAAGTTGAAGCAATTTACTATCACTAATAGAAGCCATTTTAGTTAAATCTAAGTTTTTAATATCAAGCTGCGCATAATATTGATAGACTCTAGTTAAGAAACGGCTAATACCTTTAATACCATCATCACTAAAGTCGCCCCCTTCTTGATAGGGACCTAAAAATAACAAATATAAACGAAAAACATCAGCCCCGTAATGATTAATATATTCATCTGGATTAACTACATTACCTTTTGATTTACTCATCTTATAGCCATCTTTTAGAATCAAACCATGAGCCCGAAATTTCTTAAATGGTTCCTCAAAATCAATAAAACCGAGGTCCTTCAAAACCATAGTAATAAATCTAGTATACATTAGATGTAAAACGGCATGTTCATTCCCGCCAATATACATAGCCACTGGCAACCATTTTTTAATAATATCAGTATCAAAGGGTTTATCATCAAAATCAGTACATGGATAACGGAAAAAATACCAGGCGGAATCAAGAAAGTTATCCATTACATCGCTTTCTCTTCGACCCTTGCCACCACAACAAGGGCAAATGGTATTAATAAAATCATGAATATTAGCTAGTGGTGAAGTACCACTTCCTTTGGGTCTAAAATCTTCCACCATTGGTAATAAAACTGGTAATTCTGATTCTGGCACTGGTACAATACCACATTTATCACAATAGATGATGGGAATAGGTGGGCCCCAATATCTTTGCCTTGATATACACCAATCTCGTAATTGATAATTGGTTTTCTTATGGCCTTTATTTTCTGTTTCTAACCATTTAGTTATTTTAATTAAAGCTTCTTTACTTTCTAAATCATTAAACTGACCCGAATTAATCATTATGCCCTCACCAATATATGGTTTATATTCCGGATAAGGTTTTAAAACAATACTAGCTAATTTTCCTTTGTTTTTAACCACATCATTACGAGGAATATTTTCATCTGTTTCTTCATAGGAAGGAGCAATTACTTGCCTAATAGGAATATCATATTTTTTAGCAAAGGTATAATCCCTTTCATCATGAGCGGGAACCCCCATAATCGCCCCGGTTCCATATGTCGTTAAAACATAATCGGATATCCAAATTGGTACCTGTTTATTAGTCGCCGGATTAATCGCATATGTTCCAGTAAATACACCCGTTTTATTTTTATCATTATCTTCTTGCTCGATGGTTTTTTTGAATTTAGCTTTTTTAATATAAGCAAAAGCTTCTTGAGCATATTCTTTAGTTATTAACTTTTTAGTTAAAGGATGTTCTGGTGAGATAGCTAGATAAGTGGCCCCAAAAATAGTATCTACGCGAGTGGTATAAACTTTTAAATGATTAATTATCTTATCTAGTAACTCTGGGAATTCTTCGCTCCCCATGTCTAAAAGAGTATAATGGCCTTTCCCAGATAATGTAATTAACTTACCACCTAAACTATCATAAAAAAGTTGAGCACTAAATTTACCGTCTATTTCTTCATCATCGGCGGTAAAAATAATAATCTCTTTAACTCTCTCTTTAATAGTCGTATCTATTTCATAGTCATAGAAAGCCTTATCAGCACTACCGGTTTCCGATATTTTCCATGGCGCAACCAGGATTAATTTATTGATAGTTTTTTTGGTTTCACCAAGATAACGAACTAAGAAGGCACAACCACAACTATGCCCAATTAAGATAGTATTTTCGTTCATTTCGTGTTGAGCCATTTCCTGCTTCCAAGCTTCATAATCAGCCTGCCAAGGTTCAGGCATTAATGGGGTTGTACACTTGATACCCCGCTTGATTAATTCTTCCCTCACCCATGGTAACCAATGTTTATCGTATGCTGAGTCGTTAGAATCATCACAACAACCGTGAATAATAATACAATTAGTATTCTGATTGATAATTTCAAAATTAACTTCCATCCCCTCTGATTTTCCAATCCAACGTCTTTGGGCTGTTTTGGTAATTTCGGACCAATCAATCCTATCGAGATTATCTAATAATCTTTCGGTATAATTAGTAATTTTAAAGAACCATTGTTCCATTTCTTTTGGTTCGACCACACTTTTGCAACGTTCACAAAGTCCTGATTCTACTTGTTCATTAGCTAAAACCGTTAAGCAAGATGGACACCAATTAACTGG
>JAQVDA010000060.1 GCA_028698535.1 Bacilli bacterium | reverse complement strand
ACTATAAAACTAGGGTTTTTAGAGATTATGTATTAAAAAAATCAAAAATAACCAAAAAAGCTACAAAATATGATAAAATTAGATTATGAAATAACGAGGTGATAGATATGGTAGATAATGTAGTTCTTTTGATGTGGAGCTATTTTATTATAGCGGTTATTTTAATTGTCGTTGTTTTGTGTTTAATTCAAAAATCGCGTTTAAATAAATATAAAAAACAAATTGAAATGTTAGAAAGGGAAAAAAAACTTATTACTAGTGTTCCGGTCTTAAATGAACTATCCAAAATAGAAGCTATTATGCGTAATGACCGACTAGAGGAAAAACATCAAGAGTGGCATCAACGGTTTGAAGATATAAAAACTAAAAAAATAGCGAAGATATCTGATATGATATTAGATTTAGATTATCTATTTGATCAACATGATTATATGGGTTTAACCTATAATATTCCAAAGATTGAAATAGAGATATATAAAATTAAAACCAAAGCCGAATTATTATTAGGGGAAATAAAAGAGATAACTTTAAGTGAGGAAAAGTATAGAAATATTATTACCAAACATAAAGCAACATATAGAGACTTAATAATAAGGTTTAATAACGATAAAGCCAGTTATGATATTGTAAGAAAATCAATTGAATTACAACTAGAAAATATTGATAAGCGTTTTCAAGAGTTTGAAAAATATATGGAAAATAATGATTATGATGAGGTGGCCCATATAGTTAAAGCGCTTGATGAAATGATTAATAATATGGTCGTCGTTATTGAAGAAGTGCCTAATATTCTCTTGTTATCTAAAATATTAATTCCTAAAAAAATAAACGATGTATTAACAACATATAAGAAAATGTTGCGTGATGATTATCAACTTGATTATTTAAATATTGATTATAATATTACACAAATTAATGAAAAAATAAATAATATTTTAGATAAAACAAAAGTTTTGAATGTTGAAGATAGTCTCTTTGAACTTAAAACGATGATTGATTATCTAGATTCATTATTTAATGATTTTGACAATGAAAAAATGAGTAAAAATATTCTCGAAGAAAATATTGCCTTGTTTACTAAAAAACTAAATCGGGTTAATGAAGTTGTAGGGGACATTTATAATCAACTAGATAATTTAAGATATAGTTATGATTTATCAGATGAGGAGATAAAGGACTTGGATACTATTAATAATAATTTAAAAGCCATAACTCTTGATTTTAATGTTTTACTGGAAAATAAGCAAAATAAAATATCGGCCTATTCTAAATTAAACAAAGAGTTAGATCAGCTTTTAATTAGGTTATCAAGTAGTGAAGTGAGTTTAGATGATAAATTAGAATCAATTGGAAGTATGCATGAAGACGAAATTAGAGCCCGTGAACAATTAGAGGACTTAAAAGAATTATTAAATAAAGCTACGGTTAAAATACGTAGTTATAAACTACCACATATTCCTAATA
The DNA here is from genome assembly GCA_028698535.1 of Bacilli bacterium. Lineage (GTDB taxonomy): Bacteria > Bacillota_I > Bacilli_A > RF39 > UBA660 > JAQVDA01. Next base: position 2,994 of record JAQVDA010000060.1, on the reverse strand, counting down.
AATATTATATTGAATTGAAGGAAGCAAGTGGCGCTATTAAAGAAATTATTAAAGAATTAAGTAAGAAACCGATTGCGATTAAGATATTAAATATTCGGGTTGATACAGCTCGCGATTTAGTTTTAAAATTATATACAACTACTAATGAAATGGTTAAAACGGCAATGTTATCTGAGATGGCGATTATCTATGGCAATCGTTATCGCAGTTTAAAAAACCAAGTTGATCAGGGCTTAAATAACGCTGAGGTATCTTTTAATAAAGGTAAGTATAAGATGGCTCTAGAGACGGCCATTAATACTATTGACTTAGTGGAACCTGGTATCTATCAGCGCTTATTAAGTATTTATGACAATGAGCAGAACTAAAAAGGTTAAAGGATGATTTAATGATATATTTAGATTATAGTGCGACTACACCTGTGGCCCCTGAAGTTTTAGAGTCTTTTAATAAAGTGAGTCGCAATTACCTAGGCAATCCTAATTCGATTCATCGCCTAGGCTTAGATAGTAAAGAATTAATGCATCAAGCCACTAACCAAATAGCTAAACTCTTGAAAGTTAAAGCTGAGGAATTAATTTTTACAAGTGGCGCGACGGAAGCTAATAATTTAGCTATTAAAGGTGTTTGTGCCCATTACCAAAATCGTGGTAAACATATTATTACTACTGAATTAGAACATTCATCAGTTAGTGAAGTAATGAATTATTTAAAAACACAAGGCTATGAAATATCTTATCTTAATGTACTACCTGATGGTACCATTGATTTAAAACATTTAAAACAACTTCTTCGTTTAGATACTATTTTAGTATCTATCGTTTATGTTAATAGTGAAACCGGTATTAAACAGCCAATCGAAGACGTTGGACACATATTAAAGGCTTATCCGAAAGTCCTTTTTCACGTTGATGGTACCCAAGCAGTGGGCAAGATTAAAGTTGATTTAAATAATATTGATTTATTTAGTTTTTCAGCGCATAAAATATATGGGTTACCGGGCATTGGTTGCCTTTATAAGCAAAAAAAGATTGAATTAACCAATATCATTCATGGTGGGCAAAGTCAAAGTAAATATCGAGCTGGGACTCCTCCCCTACCATTAATTGTCTCTTTTGCTAAAGCTTTAAGATTAAGTTTAGTTAATCTTGATGATAGATATACCCACGTTTTAAAATTAAATCAAACCATTAAAAAAGCCCTAGAAAAATATCCCGAAGTGGTTATTAATAGTAGTAGTGAAGCCATCCCCCACATTTTAAATATTAGTATTTTAAATGTTTTACCAGAAACCTTTATGCATGCCTTAGAAAAACATCATATTTACCTTTCCACCCAGACCGCTTGTTCTAAATTTGATGAACCATCTAAAACCTTACTAGCTATTTATAAGGATAAAAAGCGGGCCCTCTCTTCAATTAGGATTAGCCTTTCCCATAAAACGACAAGTGAAGAAATAGACTTCTTTTTAAAGTGTTTTGATCTTGAATATCATGCTTTAAATTTTATGGGTGATTTAAGTGTCTAGGGTAATTTTAATTAAATATGGGGAGCTAACAACCAAAAAGGGCAACCGTAATTTATTTATTAATCAATTAAATCAAAACATTAACCATAAATTAAAACACCTAGACCTGATAATTATTAAAGAGCGGGGACGCGCTTTTATTGAGTTTAATAATCCGTCTGATTTAGATGAAATCATTCAACAATTAAGGCAAGTTTTTGGTATTCATGCGATTGTTATTGCGGATAAGGTAACCACCGATCTTGATATAATTAAAAGTAGTAGTTTAAATTTAATGAAAGAGAAAGAATTTAAAACTTTTAAAATAGAAACTAAAAGAAGTAACAAAGATTTCCCACTAAAAAGTTTAGAAGTAAATAAAGCCTTAGGTTCTTATCTATTACAAAACATTCCCGATATTAATGTTGATGTTCATCAGCCAGATATCACTTTAATGTTGGAAATTAGAAAAGACTATTCCTATCTTTATATGGATGAAATAAAAGGTTTAGGCGGTTATCCAGTTAGTATTCAAGGGAAAGGAATGTTAATGTTAAGTGGTGGCATTGATTCACCAGTAGCGGGCTTTTTAGCCTTAAAACGAGGGATTAAATTAGAATGTATTTATTTTGAGTCACTGCCGCATACTAGTATTGAAGCAAGAAATAAAGTAATTAATTTAATAAAAAAACTAACTAATTATGATTCAAACATCAAATTACATATTATTCCCTTTACTAAAATACAAGAGGAAATTTATCAAAAAACTGATGCTGCTTATAGTATGACCATTATGCGTCGAATGATGTATCGTATTACGGAAAAATTAGCTTTAAAAAATAATTGTTTGGTGATAATAAATGGGGAAAATATTGGTCAAGTAGCAAGTCAAACTTTAACTAGTTTATTTGCTATTAATGAAGTAACTACTATGCCTGTTATTAGACCGGTTAGTTGTTTAGATAAAATGGAAATAATATCTTTAGCTAACAAGATAGGCACTTATGATATAAGCATTCTACCATATGAAGATTGTTGTACTATTTTTGTTCCTAAACACCCAGTTATAAATCCACGATTAGATAAAACTAAAGAGTTAGAAAAAAGAATTAATTATCAAGAATTAATTAAAGAGAGTTTAGATAATGTCATTACTATTGAAGTTTCTAATCATTCTAAAGAAGAGTTTCCAGATTTATTATAAAAAAATATTTTTCCCTGATAATCCCAGAGGTATTAATTACCAACAATAAAAACGTATGTTAGTTCTTTTTTTTCACATTCTATAAATGTATAGGAGGTGAAAAAAGTGAATAACAACACAGGAAATGCAAGAACAAATAGAACCGTTGTTCCAGGAGCTAAACAAGCTATTGATAGAATGAAATATGAAATAGCGAATGAATTTGGTGTTAATCTTGGACCAGATGCATTACATTTCTAATGCCGGCGGCAGAAGCAATCTACCTTCCATATGACTTCCGGTT
>JAQVDA010000059.1 GCA_028698535.1 Bacilli bacterium | reverse complement strand
TCGGTTTAATATTATTTTTTTGACACTCTTGGTAAAATTCCATCGCCCCATATAAAACATTGGTATCCGTAATAGCAAGTGAGGTAATTTGTAGCTGCTTAGCTTTTTGAATAAGCTTGTCTATGGCTACTAAACTTGATAATAGTGAATAATTAGTTTTAACCCAAAGAGGAATATAAGCCATATTATTACCTCCCTACTTCTATTTTACTACAGTTTATCATCTTTTTCGCCAATAAATGATAAATTATTAAAAAAAGTATTGACAAAGGTAAAAATACTTGTTATAGTAAAATTACCAAATTTAAATGATTCGTTATTTATCTTTGGTCTAGTTGGAGCGGCTAGTAAACTCGCTCTTTTTTATTGACTTAATACATATAATATGATACATTTGTATTCGCAAGATGACTTTAAGGAGGAATATAATGGCCCAGAAAAAAACCACTCGCAAGCCTTTATTTGGGAATATTAGATCTCATGCGTTAAATATAACAAAGCGTCGTCAAAGGTTAAATATTCAAAAAGTAACATTAGCCGACGGTACAAAAGTTAAATTAACAGTGCGGGAAGCGAAAAAATTAAACAAGGATAATATTAAAAAAGTATAAAGACACCTAATTTATTTTAAATAAATTGGGTGTTTTTAATTGATAATATACGATTAAATTAAGATCTTAATTTAGTTATCTGCGATTGAAAATCATTACTGGTCACAATAAAAGTACCCGCGACAATAATATCAGCCCCCGCTTCTTGACAAACATGAGCTATTTCTTGATTAATACCACCATCAACACTAATAACTGTTTTATAATCGTTTTTTATTATCTGTTCTTTTAATAATCTTATTTTATCAATGGCGTTAGCTAAAAAAGTTTGTCCACCTAATCCAGGGTGTACTGACATAACTAAAACTAAATCAATTTTAGGTAGTAAAGGGATAATTTTTTGAACATCAGTCGCTGGATTAATGGAGATACCACATTTAACGCCATAACTTTTAATCTTATCTATTAAAGTAATGATTTGTTCGCCAATTTCATAATGAATGGTTATATATTCAACATTTAACAAGGCATAATTGGCAATCTCTTTAGACGGATTTTGAACCATCAAATGAACATCTAATTTTTTAGATGTATGTTTAGTCTCTTTAGCTATTTGACTAAAGGCAAATGATTTAGATGATACAAATTTACCATCCATAATATCAATATGGAGATAATCAGCATCAGTTTTATCTATTTTTTTTATAACTTTAGTTAAATTATCGGTAGTTGATAAAATAGAGACAGCTATTTTAGTCATGGTTACCCTCCTTGCTTTTTATAAAGCATTGATAATTTTGATAACGGGATTCTAATATTTTACCCTTTTGAACCATCTTTTTTACTTCGCAATTAACTTCGTTTAAGTGAAAACAATTACGATATTGACAACGTTTTTTATACTGGTGAAATTCAATAAAATTATCTCTAATGGCCTCATTAGTAATATTGGTGAGATTAACCGCGGAAAAGCCAGGGGTATCAGCAATTAAACCGTTACTGACTTCTAGTAGTTTAACATGCTTAGTGGTATGTTTCCCACGACCAAGGGCTAACGATATTGGTTTAGTAGATAAATTAAGATCTTTATTTAATTTATTTAAAAGGGTGGATTTACCGACACCGCTTTGGCCCGCCAACACCGTTATTTTATTTTTAAAGATTCTTTTTAACCAGAATAGTTGTTGATTAGTAAAAACTAAATAACCAAGCTTGCGATAATAATTAATAAGATTACGGATGAATTGTTTTTCCATTTTGGTTAATAAATCTAATTTAGTAAAACAAATAATAGGTTTAATATTATGATGTTGAATTATAATAAGCATTTTATCTAATAAATCAAGCGCTAAGTTAGGTTCCTTAACACTAATTAAAATCATGGCTTGGTCAACATTAGCAATTGACGGCCTAGTTAATTCATTATGACGTGGTAAGATATCAATAATATATTTTTTTTCAATATCAATTAACACTAAATCACCAACTAAGGGTTTAATATTATCCTTACGGAAGCGGCCTCTAGCCTTACAGATATAAATCTTATGGTGACTTTTGACATAATAATTATCACTAATAATCTTGATAATTTGACCTTTCATCTTAATATTATTCAATAATCTCACCGTCTGGTTCTGGTTCCGAAGGGGGTAAGATGGCAATTACAACCTTAAAGGTTACCCCTTTAATAATAACTGTCCCAGCGCCTCGGCTTTGACTAATAACTGTTCCTTCTTTAACATTATCAGTTTCCTGATATTCAACCTTTAATGTTAAACCATATTTTTCGGCAAAAGCTTCAACATCGTCTAAGGGCCAAGCTTCTTTAACCATATCGGGATATTTTTCCTCTATATTAGGAATATATAGTTTAACAGTATCCCCAGCTATTAATTTAGTACCGGCTTTGGGTTCCTGACCGATAATTTCATCTGAATCGTACTGTTCAGGGTTGTCAACTTCTCTCTTTTCAATTTGCACGACTAGTTCATCACGCTCTAATAAGGCTTTTACTTCATTATAGTTTTTACCAATATAATTTCCAGCTTCTAAATACTGACTTCCCGTTGATACCCACAAAATTATTTTGGTCCCTTTTTTAACTAAACGGCCAGCAGTAGGATTAGTTCTAATAACCTTGCCAGTAGGAATGTCATCACTACTTTTCTCTATAATATCAAGGGCAACTTCAAAACCCATTTTTTTCAATTGTTTTTCCGCTTCTAAAACACTAAGATTAGCCACATCTGGAACTTTAATATCTGGCTTATTAGTTAAAATAGAGAAAAGAATAAAACCAAGGGCCATTAAAGTTAATAGACCTAAAAACAACCAGCTTAAAATTTTAATAACCCCATTATATTGATTCGAATTCTCATCATCAATCTTTTTGACAACCGGTTCTGGTTTGGGAGTCCTTTTTTCCGCCTTAATCACTGGTAAGACTTTCGTTTCTTCTAAATCTTGTTCTTGATATTTATAAACATGTCTTGGTTGATTTACTTTATCATCATCTAAAGCCGTCTTTAAATCCTCATACATCTCACGAGCATCACGATAACGATTCTTAGGATTCTTAGCCGTTGATTTTAAAATAATGTTTTCGATACTCTGAGGAAGATCAGTTAGTTGTTTACGGATACTTGGCATTTGATCTTTAAGTTGTTTTAAAGCAATTTCAATCGCATTTTCCCCTTTAAAGGGAAGTTTCCCCGTTAATAATTCATACATAATAATGCCTAGCGAATAGATATCACTTTTAATAGTTGAGCCTCTACCACTAGCTTGTTCTGGGGGGAGATAATGAACAGAACCCATAACCGAATTAGTTTGGGTTAATTGCGAACTATTAAGAGCGACCGCAATCCCAAAATCAGTTAATTTAACCAACCCATTTTCTAAAATTAAAACATTTTGAGGTTTAATATCTCGATGAACAATATATGAATCATGAGCATGAGCTAATCCTTCAGTTAGTTGTAACATAATATCTACTACTTCCGGAATAGTTAAAAAACCGCGACGCTTTAATAATTGTTTTAAGGTTTTACCTTCAATATATTCCATCACCAAATAATACTTACCATTATCTTCGCCGACATCATACATTTCTACAATATTCGGATGCGATAAACTACTAGCCGATAAGGCTTCCCTTTGAAAGCGACGGACAAATTTATCATCGGATGCTAAATCACCCCTTAAAACCTTAACCGCTACTTTGCGATCTAAAATAATATCATGGGCTAAATAAACGTTGGCCATACCACCTTCACCAATGCTTCTTATGACTTGATAGCGGTCATTAATTTTTTGTCCTTTACTAATCATTGATTATCACCACTTTTCATTATTAAATAGGCAATAGAAATATTATCGGTTCCCCCTCGATTATTACTCTTTTTAATTAATTTAATGACTTGTTCATTAATATCTAAATCACTATTTAAGACTCTTTCAATTTGTTCTTGCGTTAACATATTAGTTAAACCATCACTACATAACAAAATAGCATCAATATTTATATCAACATCAAAAATGTCTATTTCCACCGGATCGTTTACCCCTAAGGCTTTCATTAAAACATTTTTACGGGGGTGTTGTTTGGCTTGTTCCTCGGTTAATTCCCCAGCGGACACTAGTAAATTGACTAAGGTATGGTCATATGTAATTTTATGTAACTTTTTATCTTTTAATACAAAACCAGAACTATCACCAACATTACCAAACAATAAATAATCATTTGTTAAAATAGCCACCACTAAAGTAGCCCCCATCCCCTTACTTTCTGTATGTTCAGCCGTATATTTAAAAATCTTTTGGTTTATTTCATTAACATTATCGCGTAACCAATTAACGGTTTCCATTTTACTACCCATTTTTCCTAGGCCCATAAAATTCTTAGTTAAGTGCATAATCGCCATGGAAGATGC
>JAQVDA010000058.1 GCA_028698535.1 Bacilli bacterium | reverse complement strand
TTGAAGAGACTTATCGCTTTATTAATGACAAGGAACAACAAAGTTTTCGCCCAGTCACGGCTACTTGGCAAGGTAATAGATTAACTCATTATATGACCTACGATGATATTAATAATTATTTTCAAGAAACATACGGGAAAACTTTTTCAGATATTGAAACTGATCCATTATTTTATCTTGTATCAGCTACCATGTATCGTTATAAAGTAAAAGTATATTAATAACCCTGATAAGAATGTTCTTATCAGGGTTATTAGATTAGATGTGTTTTTTACTTTCTTACATTCATATAAACTTTTACTTCATCAGTGTTTTGATAAATTGGTTGTTGAAAAATAGTAATCCATTTATCATTAATTTTAAATTGGTAAGCTGATTCAAAGTCAGTAAAGTAACCCCAACTGGTAATAGGACCAAAATCCTCATCTGGTATTAGCCAATCATCTTCATTTTTATAAGTATACCAACCATTTTCACCTAGTGGATAAAAAATAGCCGTATAACGATCATACGATGAATAATTACCTAAACCATACATATATGGGCGGTAAATTACTCTGGCATCAGCATCTTTATTATGGCCGTTATCAAAAACATAAAAGTCACTAGTTTCAATCTGCCAATTTAAATCATCATATAGGCAATTGTCGGCTACTATAAGAGGAAATATTGAGTCCGCTATATGGTCAACCACTTGGTAAATATTATTATTACTAGCATTGGTATCATTAGTTTTAAAGTAATTAAGCAAGGATGATTTTAAGGTATTATAGGTTGCCTCTTTACTTTCCTCGTATTCACGAAAAAAATCATCTATTTGTTCTTCGGTCATTAAATCAACATAATCCCCAATAATGTCTCTTACTTTTTCATTTAACTGGTTGTTATTTTTGTTAACTATATCTTCGCTTGGATTAATATTGGTTATTTCTTTACCTTGGCATCCAGGTAAAAATGATAAAGCCAACATATAACCACCAATAAGTGCTATTTTAGTACCTAGCATCGTTATCCTTACTGTATTTTTCTTCATTTTAACCTCCTTTTAAATTGGTTATGTATTTTATTCCTACTTATTTACTTTAATTATCTATTGAAAGACGGTTCTTTAGTAGGTGCATCTAAATTTATTGTTTTAATTATGGTATTATCCATTTTATTTATGATTAATAATTCGCCCTTTTCATTTTGAAGAAGTGGAAACGGATATTTTCTTTCATAAATTTCATTAAAAACCCGCATATTATTGTCTACCCAGTGGGTTGATAAATCATTCTTATTAGCATAATGTGTTAGAATGGTTTTTTTCATCTGTCTAATATCAATATCTTTATAGCCATATACCTGCGAATTTAATAAATAATAAATATAATTTAACTCCCCTAAAAATAAATCTTCATTATTCATATATATGCCATTATCAATTTGCTTAATTTTACTTGCTTCAATAAACTCTATTAAAGAATTAAAGGCTATCTTCAATTGTTCGTTAAATTTACTTATATTTCGATTGTCACTTTGGTCTTTATCTAATGTTAATAATAAATCCATATTCTTAATTAATTGGATTGCTTTTTCATTTGAACCCATTATTAATCCCATTTCTTCAGTTAGTCCAGATATGTTCTTATTACTAGCATAATTTAATACTTTTTCAAACCCAAGGGATTCAATTAAAATTTGCATGACTATTCTTGGCCTTTTATAATTTGAATAATCATTATCTTTTCTATAATTATAAATATAAACATCAAAAAAAGATGCAATTCCTTCATTTAAACTAGAACCAAAGTTATTTTTTCCGCGCAAACTCATAATTAAATGTGACAGTTCATGAGCGCGAGTCGCCATAATTTCATCGTTGGCACGATCCTTATTTATTAATAATAAATTAAGATTATCTCTCATTATGCATTTACCATCTTGGCCATCTAATCTTGAATCATCAGCCCTTGCCAGTTCGACTGAAAATAGCATTAAACTTTTTTCTAAATAGGGCATCGGTTGATGCGGTAGTTTTTCTTTTAAAGTACGTACTATATCTAAAAAGCATTTTTTTTCTTCTTCCGTTAAATTCTTCTTATTATTAATGATATTTTGATACGCAGTAGCTTTTTTGTGTTCAATTATTTGTTCATATCGAGAAGGGCTAATCGGGAAAAAAGCCTGAAAAAAACTATGTCTCTTTTGTAAAACAAAAGGAACAATACTTTCTAAAGTAATAGCTACTAAAAATAAGCTAGTAATAAATTTCATTTTAAAACCATTGTTTGTTGATTTGTTTCCTATCATAATACCCCTTCGGTCCGTTTATTATCAAAAATAATATATTAAATTATATATAACAATTGTAAGTTTTATATATAATTTTGTCAAATATTTAATTATAATATAGTAAAATTATATTCCAATTATGATATAATAATTTTAACAATAAAATTATTATAAGGAGAAAACATGAAGATAGTTAAAGATAATAATAAGGCCTATACCATCATGGAAGTACTAGGAGTTATTATATTAATTGGTATTATATTAATAATAACGTTTCCTCTTATTACTAATGCCATTATCAAAAGTAAATATCGTTATTATGAAAGTCAAGAAAATACCCTTTTGTTAGCGGGACGGGATTATTTTACTGCTGATCGCACTAGATTACCAAAGGCCGAAGAAGAAGAAAAAACTATTAGTTTACAAACCCTAGTTAACGAAGGTTATACCAAACCAATACTAGATACTAGTAAAGACGGTTGTAATCAAGATGAAACAACCATTACCGTAAAAAGACTTGGTAAGGGTGAGTACCGTTATTATGTAAGATTAAAATGTAATGATTATGATACTGATGATACCTGGGAGTGGAGTGATTGGAGCTTTAATGAACCGGGTTTTGATACTGAATATGAAGTGGCCACCGTTTATAATTATCAAACCCCAACCATTGTAAAAGGAGAATGGGGCCCTTGGGAATATATTACTGCTTATCAAGATAATAATATTATTCCCATTTCAAAAGAAGGTAAAGTCGAACAATTAGAACCCGAAGTTGAATACCAAACTGTTTATCAATATCGTGATCAGTTTTGGAAGTGGTATCAAGGGGGAACTGAAACATCAGCTTGTTCTTCATCAACTCCTGGAACTGGTTGGATTAAAAGTACGGCGTGCGAGTGGAACTGGAGTCATACCGTGTGTGCAACATCAAAGGATGGTTATACTAAAGGTACTGAATGTCGTTGGAACTGGAGTCATACTAGTGGTTGCCAAGCTAGTACGCCTGGGACTGGTTATTCTAAAATATCAGAATGTTATTGGACTTATACCCGACCAGAATGTTATTCTAGTTGTTCTTGGATAAGTACATATGTTAAGAATAATACAGCTGTTCCTGGTGGTTATACCAGTTGTACTAGTAGAGGCATTTATAGACGGGTTTGTCATTGTGTAGAAGGTCTCTGGTATCCAGATACCGTTAATGGCTGGTATACGTATAAAAAAGCTTGTACGGCTGCTTGGCTATCTAATCCACCCGGAGGAACGTGTACTTGCCCCACTTCGGCATGTTGTACTTTATGTGGCCCTTTATGTAGTGGGTATGGTGCGATAATATGTGGCCATGACACCGCTTATCAATATCAATGTAAGGCACCACTTTATTCAACTTGTGCCGCGAGTACGCCATCAGGTATTAATTGGTCAAAAGGGAGTGCTTGTCGTTGGACTTGGAAACGAACCGTGTGTCAAGCTAGTACGCCAGGAACAAGCTATACCAAGGGTACCGCCTGTTACTGGAATTTTACTAAAACCGTGTGTGCGGCATCAACACCAGGTACTGGCTATGTAAAAGGTACCGATTGTAGTTGGATATGGAAGAAAGACACAGTGGTGTATGCGGATGGTTATCATGCCACCGCACCTACTGGTTATCCAAATAAAGATAGTGATAAATATATATATACCGATTGGTCTGAACCAAGCACAACCCCGCCACCTACACAAGCTAATCGTATTATTGAGCCGAGAGAACAAAAAAGGTTACGAACAGTTACCGCTACTTGGCAGGGGAACAGATTAACTCAATATATGAAATATGATGATATTAATAACTACTTTCAAGAACAATATGGAAAAACTTTTGAGGAAATAAATACTGATCCATTATTTCATATTGTATCAGCTACCATGTATCGTTATAAAATAAGAATATATTAAAATATTGAAAACAAACCCTATATGATGCTTTATAGGGTTTGTTTTGCTAATTAGGTTACTTTTCAAATATAATTAATCAAGATACCAACTGGTAAATTATGTAATTTTTCTTGACATCCAGTATAATAATGGTGTATAATGTCGCAACAATATATAAAAACATAAAGTTATTGTTATAGAACAGTTACTGAAAGTTTTTATATAATTTATATACAATGGGGGTTGTAGGTTATGAATGATACTATGGTTAAGAATAAGAAGTATAAGGGAATAATGATAGAACCCTTAGTTGATGAAAAAGGGGTAACATCACGTTTTAAAAACCGGTTACTTGATAATCTAGTTATTAGCTTTTTTATATTTTATTCTTTTTTACCTTTTACCTTAATAAAAAGTAAACCTTATCGTGGACCAATTGTAGTAACTAGCCAAGAAAGCATTGATAATAACATAATTAAACTTAATGGAAGTGGTTCTTACATTAATCTTAATGACATG
>JAQVDA010000057.1 GCA_028698535.1 Bacilli bacterium | reverse complement strand
CGGTTCGCATTTTAGACTTTGAATTTACTTATCAGAAAGAAGATTAATAGAGTTTAATATGATTTTTTATTAAAATGGGTTTAATTAATTAATGTTGTTTAATACTATATAAAAATAGTATTGAGGTGAAAAAGATGCATCAAAAAAAGACGTTAACACTCATTAAAGGATTAACCTTTCTAGTAATGATGACATTACTAATAATTTTTTTATTTCCAGTTGGCATGTCGATTTATTTTAAAACGCAGGAAAAAGCTTATGAATTATTTATTAATAAATTAGAACAAGCGGCTACTATTTATGTAAATAATAATACCGATGATTTTGACGGGTTAAAAGAGGTAAACGGTTTTATTTATATTAGTCTTGATGAATTAGTTAAGGCTAATCTATTAACACCACCAGTTATTAATCCTTTAACCAAAGATAGTGTTCCCTTAAATACCATTATTAAAATAACCCAGCTCAGTGATAATAAATATGAAGTAGAGTTGTTTTATGGGCAGGGTTTATAATAAATGCCTTTTTAGTTGTTAAAAGTTATGACTTTTGATATAATCGGGATAATGAATAATAGGGGTGAAGGAATGAGTTTAAAAAACGGACAAGTTCTTTGTTTCTCTTCGTTTAAGGGTGGTGTTGGTAAAACCATAACGGTTTTAAATTTAGCCGGTATATACCATCTATTAGATAAAAAAGTTTTGATTATTGATTTTGATTTATGTGGTGGCGGCGTCGCTTTAGCTTTGAATTTTAAGCCGCGTCATGATCTTTATGATTTAATTGAACATATTAAATTAGATAAATTTACATCATTTGATAACTATGTTTTTGCCTATAACAATAATATTGATGTATTGCCTTCTCCGGTGGATTTAAAGATGGGTTTTAAACTTAATTTGGATTATATTGATGATGTTATTATTGCGGCTAAAACAAAATATGATGTTATTTTAATTGATACGACCCATGCTTTATCTCACCTTAATTTAATGTTGTGGGAATTAAGTGATCTAACTCTCTTTATTATTACTAATGATCCACTTGATTTAAATAATGCACAGTCATTGTTAAAGTTGTTAAAGACCAATCAATTTTCTAATTATAAAATTATTCTAAATAATGCTAGAGATACTAATAAGAATTATTTTTCGTTGTTTGATATTCGTAAAATAATTAAACATCATGTTGATTATACAATTGATAAGTCTTTTAATATTAAGAATATTGATCGCTATATTTTAGAGGGTGAAATTTTACTTTTAAATAAAAAGATTAAAAGATCACAAAAGAATAATTTTAATAAATACGTAAAGATGGCTAAGAGTTTAATTAATGAGACTGGAGGCAAATAGGATGGGTAAAAAAACATTACTAGAGTTTTTCGGGGTAGAAAAAGGTAATATTAAGAAAAATGTTAAATTTAATTATGAGGTTTTTGGAAACAGTTTATTAATTAACAATGCCCAAAAAAAGATTATTCAAAAACTAATTGACCTAAACGTAACGCCTAATTCATATAATGAAGCGGAGATTCAAAAGCTAATTAATGAATTCAATGTATCCGATATTGAAAAAAGTTATCTACGCCATGTGGTTGATAATGAGGTTAACGGGTTTGGCCCTTTAACCGATTTAATTAATAATGATGATATTAGTCAAATAATGGTTAATGGTCCGCAACAGGTTTTTGTTGAGTTAGATGGTAAAATTATTAAAGATGATAATGTTGGCTTTTTAAATCGCGAACATATTCGCCAAGTACTAATAAGACTATTAGAGCCACTTGATAAGAAACTAGAGGATTTAGAAGCCGCTTTTAAAGTAGAATTATTAAATAAAATGAAGTTAAGTGTTATTATGCCCCCGATAACTAAAGACGGGCCCGTCTTTACTATTAGAAAAAATCCTAATATTAAAATTGATATTGAGGAACTATTAAGATTAGGAACTCTAACCCCATATATGGCTCGATTTTTAGAGGCCGCCGTTTTAGCTAAATTAAATATTATTATCTGTGGAACTTCCGGCAGCGGGAAGACCACTTTACTAAATGCTTTATCTTATTTAGTCGATGAAAGCGAACGCTTAATTGTGATTGATAATAATAATGAATTAAATATTAAAACCCCGAATGTTGTTATGTTAGAAAGTGATACTCAGTTAACTAATATTACGGTTAATGATTTAGTTTCTTACAGCTTAAATTTAAGACCAGATCGCTTAATAATTGGTGAATTAAAAGGTAAAGAGACTTTTCAGGTAATGAATGCTTTAAATACTGGAATAGAAGGTTTAATAACGACTATGTATGCTGGCTCGGTTTCGGATGCTTTAAATAGATTAGAAACCTTAATCTTAATGGATGGTATTGAAACCTCAAAATTAGTGATTAGAAATTATATTATGAATAATATAGACTTAATTGTTCATATTGATCGCTTAAGTGATGGGCGACGCAAGGTTGTTAATATTTCTGAAATATTAGCGGTCAGTCAAGAGGGTATTAGAGTTCAAGAAATATTTGCTTTCCATAAAAAAGGGTTAATCAATAATAACCAAGTACACGGGGAATTTATCTTATTTAAGTATCTGCCAAAAACATATGAAAAAATAAAAGCCAAGGGAATTAATACTATTAAAGATATATTTAGTGTCTAAAGGAGGTAAAATAGGTTATTTTTATATAAAATTAATATGATACATGTTATAATATTATTGATAGTAGTTTATCTATTTTCTTACTTTGTGTTAAATCAGTCTTATTACTTAGATAAACGATAGTTTTAAGGAAGAAAGGAGTTCATATGAGTAGTTTTATTTACTATTGTTATGTAGGATTAAGGAAGGGAGTTAGTTCAGTACTAATAAGGATTCCATTTTTTGATAAGTATGGTGACCATTATAAGAAATATATGACTAAGAAAGACAAAAAGGATACGTTACCAATTGATTTTATTTCTACTAAATTTCTTCTTGGTTTTTTCTTACTATTAATAGGCTATTTATTTAATTTATATTATAATTTAACCATGTCCGTTGAGAGCGGTTTAGTCATGTTTTTAATTGGTTATATCTTATTAGATATTAGTTTAGAAATGAAAGTGCGAAAAACAAAGACTAGTAAATAACTAATAAAAGGGGGTCAGGTAATGGCTGGTCATTCAAAATGGTCAAATATTAAAAGGCGTAAAGAAGCGCAAGATGCAGTAAGAGGTCAAATATTTCAAAAATTAGCTAAAGAAATATATGTAGCAGCCAAGAGTGGTGATAAAGACCCTAAGAATAATGCTAATCTTAGAATGGTAGTTGAAAAGGCTAAAAGTGCTAATATGCCTAATGATAGAATAGATAAAGCTATAGAAAAGGCTCATAGTGTAGGTAATGCTGAAGATTATGAAAGTGTACTTTATGAAGGTTATGGACCTGGTGGTATAGCGATTATGGTTGATACATTAACTGATAATAGAAATAGAACAGCATCAATGGTAAGAACCGCTTTTACTAAGAACGGTGGTAATTTAGGTACCAATGGTTCCGTTAGTTACTTATTTGAGCGAAAAGGTATTATTGTAGTATCAAATAAGTATAATGAAGAAGATGTAATGATGAATGTAATTGAAAATGGTGCGATAGACTTTAAAGTAAATGATGATAGTTATGAAATTATAACTGAACCAGAGGATTTTATTAAAGCAAAAGAAGGGTTAGAAAAAGATATAGATGAATTTATAGCTTCGGAAATTACTTTTTTACCACAATTGGAAATAGAAGTTAGTGAGGCAATGCAAGAAAAAGTTTTAAATATAATAGAGGCCTTAGAAGAATTAGATGATGTTCAAAATGTATATTATAATATGAAAGAAGAATAAATGATATTTATACGACATAATTTTAAAATAGTTTTTATTTAATATAAAATTCTGAAAATATCTGAAAAGATATTTTTTTATGGTATAATTTTTTTAGAAGAGGTGAATCAATGTACTCATATATAATTGGCAAAGTAATGGCTATTAATAGTAATAGTATTGTTCTTGATAATAATAAAATGGGGTATTTAATTTATACTCCGCTTCCTTATTCTTTTAAGTTAGAGGAAGAAATAAAAGTATATATTTATCAACATATAAAGGAAGATGAGAATACTTTATATGGTTTTAAGGATATTGGGGAGCGGGAATTGTTTTTAAAATTAATTAGTGTTAAGGGTTTAGGCCCTAAAATGGCTTTACCAATATTATCGGTAAGTAGTGTTTCGGGTATTATTGATGCGATTGAAAGAGAAAATATTTTATATTTAAAGAAGTTTCCGCGAATTGGTGATAAAATTGCCCGCCAGATTATTTTAGATTTAAAAGGAAAATTAGTAAAGCAGACCGATAAAATAGCTGAGGAACCATTTACTGATTTAATAGAAGCTTTAAAAGGGTTAGGGTATAAAGTAAATATAATTAATCATATTTTACCAAAGATAAATAGTAATTTAGAATTAGAACAACAAATTAAAGAAGCATTAAGATTGTTACTAAAATAGAAAGGAGAAGGTATGGAAGAGAGAGTTATTACTAATAAGGAATTAAAAGACGATACTTTTGAGGTTAATTTAAGACCGGATAGTATTGATGAATATGTTGGTCAAACGGATGTTACCGATAATATTAGAGTTTTTATTGAGGCCGCTAAGATGCGCGAAGAGTCGTTAGATCATGTATTATTATATGGACCGCCCGGTTTAGGTAAAACCACTTTAGCTTATATTATCGCTAATGAATTAGGGA
>JAQVDA010000056.1 GCA_028698535.1 Bacilli bacterium | reverse complement strand
ATTAATATCATCGTAGGTCATATAATGAGTTAATCTATTACCTTGCCAAGTAGCCGTGACTGGGCGAAAACTTTGTTGTTCCTTGTCATTAATAAAGCGATAAGTCTCTTCAACTGGTTTAGTAGTACTCCAAGCTGACCAATCGGTATATATTGATTGGTCACTATCTTTATATGGATAACCATCGGGTGCAGTTATATGATAGCCATCCGCATACTCTACCGCATTTCTCATCCAAATCCAACTACAAGCATGACCTTGTACATATCCAGTTCCGGGACTTGAAGTTGCACAGGCGGTTTTAGTCCAATTCCAGTAACAGGCGGTACCTTTTATATATCCAGTTCCTGGCGTACTAGCTTGACAAACGATTCTAGTCCAAGTCCAACGACAAGCACTCCCTTTTGACCAATTAATGCCTGATGGGGTACTCGCGGCACAAGTTGAATAAGTGGGTGCTTTACATTGATATTGATAAGCGGTAGTCCAAGTACTAGTACAATAATCAGCTGTTGAACTACAATTAGTTAATGTTTCTTTATAAGTTTTCCAAACGCCTTCCTTACAACACACTAACACCGAATTACGATAATCACCTGAATAAATATAATTATAACAACATCTTTTAGCTAAGTAAATGGGGCGACTAGTACAACTAGTATAACCACCAGGAACAGCGGTATTATTTTTAGTCCAATTGCTTATCCAGGCACAACTAGAATAACATTCTGGACGCGTATAAGTCCAGTAACATTCCGATAATTTAGAATAACCAGTCCCGGGCGCATTAGCCTGGCAACCACTGGTATGACTCCAGTTCCACTCGCATTCACTACCTTTAACATACCCCGTACCCGGAGTTGAAGTAGCACATGCGGTATGACTATAGTTCCACTGACATTCAGTACTTTTAATCCAACCCTCACCAGGACTTGATGAGGAACAAGCTGATGTTTCGGCTTCGCCTCGATACCATTTCCATGATTGATCACGATATTGATAGACGGTTTGATACTTTACCTCTGGCTCTAGTTGTACCACTTCTCCTTCTTTAGTTACTGGTATAATACGGTTATTATTACTATCAACCACATCTTCCCAAGGACCCCATTCTCCTTTTATAATGGTTGGGGTTTGATAATTATAAACGGTGGCAACTTCATATTCAGTATCATAGGCACGACATACTAATCTGACATAATAACGATAATCACTTTTATCAAGCCTTTTTACTGTTACTAAAGTCTCATCATGATAACAAGCATCCTTATTAACATCTAGTATTGGTTTGGTATAACCTTCATCAACCAACGTTTTTAAACTAATGGCTTTTTCTTCCTCATTTACCTTTGGCAATCTATTACGATCAGCGGTAAAATAGTCCCGTCCCGCTAGTAAGAGAGTGTGTTCTTGGCTCTCATAATAACGATATTTACTTCTTATCACCGCGTTTGTAACAAGCGGAAAAATGGTAACTAAAATAATACCAATAATGATAATGACGGCTAATACTTCAACCATCGTATAAGCCTTACCACCACGCCGACGATTATTTAATTTATTGTTCGTCATTATGTCACCCTTTTATATTTTGCCACTTTTTACGAACAATATTTATTTTTAGATAAGCAATTAATTATTTGAACTATCTTTACTATCAATTATGATTGTTACTGGCCCATCATTAATTAATTTTACTTCCATCTCTTCCCCATAAGCACCAGTTTCAATATGTAAATTAGTATCTTTTAATTTCTTATTAAATAATTGATATAAAATCAAAGCTTCATTCCGATTTAAACTCTGTTCATAACTAGGACGTCGCCCTTTTTTAATACTGGCATATAAAGTAAATTGTGATACTGATAGAATGGAACCATTAATATCCGCCACTGATAAATTCATAACGCCTGCTCCATCATCAAAGATGCGTAAATTAATTATCTTATTAACCATATACTCAATATCTTTAAGGGAATCATTATCGGTAAAACCAACTAACAATAATAAACCTTGGTTAATTTCTCCTACTACCTTATCATTAGTTACTACTTTAGCTCTTTTTACTCTTTGGATTACAACGCGCACCCTATCACCTATTTCTATATAATTTAGTATATATTAAAAATTAAAATAAAAATAATATACTCTTTAGTAAAAATAATTTATCTTCCTGATAAATTATTTTTACTAAACAAGCCATACCACAAAGCTATTCTAAATCTTGTAAAATTTAAATCACCACCTATTTTGACACGGGGAATAGTATATATATTATCATTTTGTCGTGCCCTTATAAATGGTTCGTTATAAGCAAAGCCCATTATATAGCCATTTTTCTTTAATAGTTTAATATAATCATCGTTATAAGTTCCATAAGGATAGGAAATAATATTGGTGTTTAAAATTTCGGCGGCTTTTTGAATATCTATTTCTAAATTGTTATTATCTAACTTATTTATAACCGCAATTCCATCCTTGGCTCTATGTAAATTATGAGAATGAGAATGAAATTCTAAACCCTTATATTTTATCTTTGCTTCTTTTATCATCTCTTTAGTTAAAAAATTAAAATTATCACTTACTTCGCTTTGAGATAAAATTCTAGATGTTATTACAAACGAAGTCGCATTAAGATTATATTTTTTTAATATAGGTAAAACATAATCATAAATACTCCTACATCCATCATCAAAAGTAATTACAACTGACTTTCTAGGGAATTTACATTTTTTTAACATCCAACAATAGAATTGATCAATAGTTAGTGTTTTATAGTTGTTCTTGCTTAGATATTTCATTTGTTTTTCAAATGTTTCTAGTGAGATAATTAAATCATTGGTTTTATCTGCCTTTGTCATTTCATTTGCTGGTTTAATTTCATGATATGCTAAAATAGGAATTGATTGTGGCTTAAATAATAAAAACAAACCCATAATTAATAGAACAATCAAACCAAAAAACAATAATTTTAAGAAATTTAATTTCATATTACACTCCTAATTAATATTCTAATATATCATTATTTTATAATTATTTCCTTTTTTTATCATTATTAAAACTCTTAATAATACGCTTCATCTTTTTATACTCCTTACTGCCTTTAATCCTCTAAATAATACTCTTCTAAATTCCTTATAACAAATTATAAATATTATAGATAATAAAATAGTTATAAATAGGCCAAATACTGAAGTAGATATAAACCAATTAACTAATTCGTAATTAAATGGCTTTATAACCATAACTGGGTATAAATAGGCACTAGTATATATTATACATATTGTTATAATAATATTAGCTCCCATCTTTAGCATATAATTCATTATACCATGATTGAATAGTTTTTTATAAATTACAAATGGATAATACCAGAAATTAGTTAAAATAAAAGCAATGATAGTAGCTAATAAAACACCTTCTAAACCCATTCTATGAACTAAAATCAATGATAAAACTAAATTAATTATAGCCTCAACCATAGCCATGACTTTCGTTTCTTTAAATAATCCCATAGTGGTTCTAATAATAGTTATCGAACGAATTGTTATTTGATAATAAAGAATTATTATAAACATTATTAATCCTAATTTACTAACTATATACTCTGAACCAACCCATATACTAACAAACTCATCTAAAATAAAATAGAAAACAATTGCTATTAAGGACCCAAAATAGGAAAATGTTATAAAAAATTCATCAACCACTTCTTTTATCTTCTTTTTGTTTTCTGTATATAACACATTACCCAATCCATCTTTCATTGAATTAAAGATTTGGGCTACCGTATCCATGGCGTATTTAGTTAAATAATTATATGCAGCATAAATAGCAACCACCTTACTACCAATGAAAGTAGATAAAACAACAATATCAACATTGTTTGATATCAATCCAACAAAACGATGAGCTAACATATGTTTTATATCATCTTTTGGCGCATAGTCTTTTTCTTTTGTTTCCTTTAACCAAGGATATAATTTAAATATTTTTTTATTAACTATTGTGTTTTGAACTAATTTAATAAATATCCCCGGCATTAATATAATTAAATAATTTATGCCTAATAAGATTAGTATAATTTCTATTATAACCTCTAGTATCCGATAAAAATAAAATAATAAATTTACTTTATATAATTTTTGATCTGCTTGAATAACAAACCTTGGAACAAACATAAAATAATCAACCGCATTCTTCAAGATAAATAGCATGAATGATATTTGAATATATAAGTTTGTAAATGGATTATTTTTTATTAATAATGGTACTCCAAACGATAATACAACTCCTATTATTATTACAAATATACCAATCTTTTTAAATAGTTCTTTTGTTCCAGAATACATTGCATTAATTACTTTATATTGTTTATCAACCAGCGGTTTATATAGACGATAAATAAAGGCGACACCAATACCCGCCTCGGCTAAAGATAAATATGAAAATATATTAATATACAATTGATTTAAAGCAAATAATTCTTCCCCTAAATTACCAATAAAAGCCCGGATTTTTATAAATCCTAATACCACCAAAACAATATAAGGAATATAGCTAGTGAAAAAATTATATAAACTTTTTTTAGTACGCATATTACACCTGCTTTTTTATTATCATTATTTCTTGCTTAATAACTTTTTCTTGAGAACATATATTTTGAATATAATTATTTTAATAATCTACTTAATTTTTTGTCATTAATAATTCAATTTCTTTTTTTATGGTATTATCATAACTGCACTTTTTCCGAATATATTCATTACTCATCTTTGACTTTAA
>JAQVDA010000055.1 GCA_028698535.1 Bacilli bacterium | reverse complement strand
ATTCCTTTGTAACTTGGGAATATAGGCTTTAACCTGCTCTCTAATATCTAAAAATAATTCATATTCAAGATCAATTATTTTTTCTTCGGCGCCTAAAATAAGGGCTTCTTTTTCTTTTAATTCCGGTATAATATAACGCTCACAATTAGCGAGAGTTTGTCTCCGTTCATAATTATATTCATCTTTAATTAAATTAATATTACCTTTACTTACTTCAATATAATAACCAAAAATCTTATTAAAACCAACTTTTAAGTTCTTAATACCGGTTTTCTTACGTTCCGTTTGTTCTAATTTAGTTAAGAACTTTTTACCACCACTTCTAGCTTCCTTTAACTCATCTAAAGTTTGATTATAACCGGATTTAATTAAAAAGCCTTCTTTAATTGTGATGGGTGGATTATCATAAATACTACAATCTAATAACTGATATAAATTAATAACATCTTCTAATGGTCCTGGACCATTTATCGTTATTAAGTGTTTATTAATAGCCGGTAATACTTGAAGTGAAGTTTTTAGTTGTAATAAATCACGAGCATTAGCGTTACCATAAGCAATGCGCCCACATAACCTTTCTAAATCATAGATATTTAATAATAACTGTTGTAGCTCCGCTTTAATAATAAATTCATTTAATAAGGTAGCCACAATATCATAACGATACTTTATTTTAGTTATATCTAATAAGGGTTGTTCTAACCACTTTCTTAATAGCCTTGAACCCATCGCCGTTTTTGTATGATCAAGTAACCATAATAACGAATAAGTTCTTTCTTTCAACCTTAAAGTTTCCACTAATTCTAGATTACGTTTCGTGTGAATATCCATCTTTAAATATTGGGTGCTCTCGGTAATAACTACGGGCTGCAGATGCGTTAGAGCTCTTTTTTGGGTAGCGACTAAATAGGCGAGTAAGTGTTTAACCGTTTCTTGATAACGAACATCTTTTAGCTCTCTATATAATTGATGATAATCATCATTTTCTAGCGTACCATCAAAAACACTAGCGCTCAACCCATGTTGTTGTTTTAAAATGTTAATAATTTTTTTATCAACCTTATCACTAATTACCACTTCCGTTAGATTACGATTTAGAACCTCCCCGATCACCATATCGGGATCTGGTTCCACTAATAATACATTAATCTCCCCAGTAGAGATATCAGTATAACTAATACCATAAGCATGATGAAAATCAATCACATTACCGAGATAATTATTTTCCTTTTCATCAATTGCCTCAGCATTCATAACGGTTCCTTTACTAATGACTTGGACCACGTCTCTTTTAACTAGCCCTTTCGCGTCTTTAGCGTCTTCTAGTTGTTCACAAATAGCCACCTTATAGCCTTTGTTTAATAGCTTTTCAATATAACCATTAACCGCATGATATGGGACGCCACACATCGGAATACGTTCTTTTAAACCAGCATTTCTACCCGTTAAAGCAATTTCTAGTTCCCGGGCGGCTAAAATACCATCTTCAAAGAACATCTCATAAAAGTCGCCTAAGCGATAAAATAAAATGACTTCTGGGTAGTTGTCCTTTATTTCCATATATTGCCTCATCATCGGCGTTAATTTATTACGATCCACTTCTAATCTTTTCACAGCTACCACCTATCTTTATTATACCAAAAAAAAAGAAGTTAGAAACGACTTCTTTTTATCTTTGTCTTCCTTTTACTGGTGTTTGGGTAGCTTCAGTATTAGCTACTCCTAATTGGCGTAATCGTTGGTCGGATTCTGGGTCTAAATAATCAATATCACGTAAAACACCCTCTTTATCTATTTGACATCTGGCCAAAACATTATCTAATTCTAATAATGCTTCTATTATTTCTTGATTACCATCACTTACTCGATAAAAACAAATTATATTATCGCGGTTTGGTTTATTAGGCAGACCTAAAAGCGGTCCTTTAGCGCTATATTTATCCCCGTTTATTTTTTTAAAATATTCGGCTTGACCCTTATATTGTGAAATTACCTGTAATGATTTTATAAAGTTTTCCCCTTGCCTAATAAGGATAAGTTCAATCTCCTGGTCTGTATTTTCCTTTTTCACTAATTCAACTTCTTTTACTGCCACTTTTACTACCTCCTATAAATTAAAGTGTCTTTACTTTTATTTCATCATTTGTAAATAATTTAAGGCATCACTAAATGTTAAAACCTTAAGTATTTGTATATTATAATTGTTTTTATCGAGTAAGTCAAGAGCTTCTTGATAATTCCCGCTTGGAGCAAGAAAAATATCCGCCTTTTTATTAACCGCTGCTTTTAGTTTATATTCTAGTCCACTAATGGACCCCACATTTCCATTTAAATCAAGGGTTCCCGTCCCAACAATTCTTTTACCTTTAGTAATATCTTCTTTTGTTAGTTTATTATAGATAGTAAGCGCTAACATTAAACCTCCTGAGGGACCTGATTCGTTTTCCGTAAAATGATAAGTAATAACAGGGTTAGTCGTATAATCAAGTTTAGGGATAATATAAATACCCGTTATTTTATGATTTTGGTAATTAAAAACCTTAATAGTTTTATTTTTAATCATATTAGTTTCATCTTTAACTAATAAAGATATACTATCACCTATTTTAGTTTGTTCAACCGCTTTTAGGTAATCATTAATATCCTGCATTTTCACCCTGTTGAGGCTTAAAATCTCATCTTTTACTTTTAAATTAGTCATCGCTTCTTCCGCCACATAAACAACATAGAACTTTCTATCAGTTATCTTAACTTCTTTGTTTAATAGCTTATAAACATATGTGGTGGCATTTTGAATAGAATCAATTAAAAATAAGCGATCACGATAACGCACATCTTCTTCCTCTTCGGTTTTTGTTCCCCCCTCTTCTGTTTTAACTAATTCCCAACTGGGGATAACATATGACAAAAGGATGGTTGGAATAGTACCTTTTAATTCATTAACATAGGCAAAGTTAAAACTACCCTTTGGTTGATATTCATCGTCAATAGTTACTTTCTGGTTGATATTCATAATACCCCCTGAAGTATAAATATGATATGGCAAGGGATAAGTAAAACAAAGATAAAGCAAGGTAAAAAAAATAATCGGCTTGATGTTTTCCTGCAAATATTGTTTTATTTTTTCATATACTTTACTATACAAAATATCAACTCTCTCTTATATTCTAATTATAGCAAAATAAAGGGGTAATTATGAGACAAAAAGTAGGAACCATCGTGATTATTATCATGGTTTTATTTATTGGTTATGAGATGTTAACCGACGCTAGAGAAATATTAGATTCCGTTAAGTTTTCTTTACAAATCTGGCTAGAGAACATCTTCCCTTCTCTTTTCCCTTTTTTTGTTTTATCAGAAATATTAATTAAATTAGGCTTTGTTGAATTTATGGGCGAGATTTTTAACCCCTTAATGAAATTACTATTTAAAGCTAGAGGGGAAGCTGGTTTTGTTTTAGCGATGAGTATGTTATCAGGGTTTCCTAGTGGGGCGAAATATACTAAAGAATTATATGATGCCAAAATCATTAACGAACATGAAGCAACGAAATTATTAACCTTTACCCACTTTTCTAGTCCCATGTTTATTTATGGAACTATTGCCGTTTCTTTTTTAAATAACGCGGAAGTGGGTTTATTAATTTTAATAATTCATGTTATCACTAATTTTATTATTGGATATATCTTTAAAAATTATTATATTAGTAATAATAATCAACACCCCTTTTCTTTAAAAAAAGCTTTCATAAAAATGCATCATAAAAGAATTAATAATCAAGAAGACTTTGGTCAAATAATTACTAGTGCCCTACTAAACACGATTAATACTTTGTTGTTAATTCTAGGCGTTATATCAATGTTCTTAATTATTACAACTATTATTAATAATAATATCGCGGTTAACATCTATACTAAATCAATCCTCAATGGAATATTTGAAGTAACCCAAGGTTTAAAATATATTAGTATATTAGATTTTCCCTTAAAAATAAAAACAATCTTATCAACTATGTTTATCTCCTTTGGAGGGTTAAGTGTCCATATGCAAGTCATTAGTATTATTAGTGAGACCAAAATAAAATATCTACCCTTTTTAGTGGCTAGAGTAATGCATACCGCTATAGCTGGTATTTTAGTCTATCTTTTATTTGATATATGGTTAAATATATATCTGTGATGATAAATTAGTTACCACCAATTAGATATAAATTGTATTTCGCCTTTTGTTAAAGCACGATTATAAATACGTATATCATCAATCGCCCCATGAAAGGGCATTCCTGGGGCGGGTCTACGGTCATTGCCGATGTTAAAAGGGAAAATGACATTAATATTGGTACCGGCAACCGTTGATTCAGATTCAATGGTTCCATCAATATAAATAATAATTTTATTAATACTTTTATCACGCACCATCGCTACATGATGCCATTTACCTCTTAAGTCCGTACTACCTCTTAAATCTACTTCCCCATTATTCCACCAAGACCTTAATGTTCCGTTCGTATAACCTTCCAAGTTTAAATTATTTATTTGACCGTAATTACCAATAATAACACCAACGCGTTCCTCGTTTGCCACATCATCAAATTTAACCCACGCCGAAATAGTTAGTTCATTAGATAAATTCCAGGACATCTTACTTCTAATATTAATATAACTATTACCATTAAAATAATAGGCTTTATTCGCATCACCAAAGCGGTCTGGGCATGGGGTAGCGCCAGAAACATTACCATGATTTAAATTTCCTGAATAATCATCCGCATTGCCATCAAATTTATACCAGGCAATAAGACCAGTATTAATTA
>JAQVDA010000005.1 GCA_028698535.1 Bacilli bacterium | reverse complement strand
CATCACTCGCGGTATTTTCTAAACCCTTTAAAAACTTAACATTGATGGTACCGGTAGTTGATGTATGATAATTAGAATAAATTTGATAAGCATATCTAGGGACCCACACCCACATTGAACCATCTTTAGTTTCCACATTGGCCCATTTCTTATTAATAGTATCATAACTATACCATTCATTATCATCGGGGGTTGTTTTTTCCCACTTGTTGTCTTTCCATTTTATCGGAGTCATGCCCGGTGCCAATTGTGGTATATTAACGCCCTTAGTAGTGTTATATAAATCTTCTAAAACGAAGGCTTGATATATATATTGATTATCTTCTTTGACAATGATTACTTTAGTTTCAGTATTATGAAAAGTGCCACCCTTAGGATTCGCTAGTGGATCTGGTAATAAGCCTGCCGCTTGTAAATCAGCTAGACTAACTTCAGCCATATCACTAGTCCAGTTAATATCATCGGTATTTGACGTCACATACTTCTTAGCCGCATCAACAATTAATTCCTTTTGTCTTTCATAAGATTCATCTTTGGCTTTGTTAATAATATTTAAAACATTCGGGACAGCAATTAATAAAACAATTCCTAATACAACAATTACTGCCAATAATTCTATTAAGGTAAAACCTTTGTTTTGATACATTACTACCACTACTTCCTTTTATATTACTTATAGTTTACCATAGGTTTGTTCCTTTGTCAATACTTTTAATGGTTTTTGGCATAATATGTCAAATTTCATTTACGATTTCGTTTATCCTATTAATAATTATTTCCATATTGTCACTATTTTTAAAGGTAATTAAACGTTGGTATATTTTGTTTATTTCCTCCTGTTGCCAATAACTTTTCTTACTTTTTTTTAACAATACTTCATAATGTCTATGAGAACGAGGATTTTCATGCGCTATATATTGATTATCAACATTTAAGATAACATAGGAGATCTTTTGTTTTAGTAACTGCCCCTCTATCTTTTTGATGATATTAACTGGAAACCCCACCATAATATAATTTGATCGTTGCTTGATTTTATAATTAAATAAATAATTTATAATATAAGCATCATCATTTAACGCTTCATAGAAAACACCACTTTTTATTAAAATTAATGCCTTCGGATATTGATTTTTAAGATAATAATATTTAACAATTAGTTTCATCATTATCAACCCCTCTCATTATATCTATGATGCCTTTCCCTTCAACATACTCCTCTAAGTTTAATAAGTGTGCTAGTTTAAAAATTAGTTCTTTCTTTTTTCGATAAAAGTAAGTTTCTGAATAACCACATTTTAACGCAATATCATAATTATATTGCTTATTCAAATTCATAAATGAATAATAAATAATCATTCTTTCATTATGGGTAAATGATTTATTATATCTTTTGATTAATTGATTAATGTATTTTAATTTTTTTCTTTTTTTAAGATCCGTTATTATTTTTTTTACCTTAATCTTGATTTGGTAGTTCTTTTCCTTAATAAGTTCTATTTCTTCCTCAAGCAGTTCTAAATAAAGACGGTAATAATTAAAACATTCTTGAATTCTTTTTGCCGTTTTTTTTTATTTATTATTGGAATAATAATATCAATTCCCTATTCATCCTTCAATAATTTGTTTAGTTAAAAATCAATTACCCTTATTATAAATGCTACCATAAAAAGGTAAATTTGGTCTTTCTTTTTTCTATTATTAAAAACAAATCAAATCCTAAACTCTAAACTACCCTTTCATTATAAAAAAGACACCTTAAGTGTCTTTAAAATCATATTTAGGTTGTAACTCAATAATTAAGTTAGTCGCTTCATCAAGAAGACTTCCCGGGGGAATGTTTTGACTGACAACATAACCATAACCATCTAATTCACATTTAATAGAAAATAACTTTGTAAAGGTTAATACTTCACGACTAGACCAACCATACATATTAGGTATCTTAATTAGAGACTCATTTGTTATCAAAAATACTAAATCTTGATGCGACATAATGCTACCCGCATTAGGATACTGTCTAATTATCTTATCACCGTCACCAAAAGTAATGGCGTAAATATTTTCTTTTCGCAAAGTATTTTTAACATCACTTACTTCTTTATTTAGAAAAGATGGCATAACATAATTAATTATCTTTTCTTCATCATTATTAGTTTGTTTTATATTTAAATACTTAGCGGTATCCATTACCACCCTTTTAACTGAACTAATAATGGTATTACGAGTGCCACCACGCGCTACCGTATAAATAATTAGTTTTGGATCATCTTTGGGGTATAAGCCCGCAAAAGAGGAAATAAAAGTATTACTCATATAGCCACCCTTGCCATCAGCAATTTGAGCCGTGCCCGTTTTACCAATTAAATCTAAACCCTCCACTTTATAAGTACTACCAGTTGTCGCACTAGAATCATTATGAATAACATTATACATTAGTTCTTTTATTTTTTTAATGGTGGCTTGATTAGCCACTTGATGTAACTCGGTTCTAAGTCCTTGGTGGATTATCTCATTTGTATCAGG
This sequence comes from Bacilli bacterium, assembly GCA_028698535.1. GTDB lineage: Bacteria > Bacillota_I > Bacilli_A > RF39 > UBA660 > JAQVDA01. Next base: position 19,233 of record JAQVDA010000005.1, on the reverse strand, counting down.
GTTAACAATTTTATCGACTAAATAGGGTTTTAACATCATTCCCTCATTAGCAATAGCGGTTAAAGCTTGAATCATTTGGATTGGCGTAATAGTTATTCCTTGACCAAAAGCCGCATTAGCCACTTCTATCTTATATTTAAAATTAATTTTACCGGGAACTTCCCGTGGTAATTCAATCCCAGTTACCTTTCCAAAACCCATTTTTAAAAGATAATCTCTTAGAATAAAACGATTAATATTCTTATCAACTAAGTGACTAACTCCCACATTAGATGACAAGCAAAAACCTAAATCATAGTTAATATTACCCCAGCCATAAGTATTCCAATCTCTAACCGTATACTCACCAATTCTAATGGAACCAGACGGGAAAGTATCATTGCCCCGATAACTATTATTTTCCATAGTAGCCATATAGGTAAATATTTTCATTGTTGACCCTGGTTCATAAGCATACGAAACTACCGGATCTAAATAACTTGTTATATCCCTAATATTAGGATCAAAAGAAGGATAAGAAGTAGAGGCTAGAATTTGTCCCGTTTTAGCATCCGCCACGACCATTAATAACCATTCTGGATATGTAGCGTCATAATTTTCACTAAGTGCTTTTTCAACAAATAATTGAATATTATTATCAATCGTTAAATAAAGGTCATGACCATCAACCGGCTCAATTCTTTTTTCATTAGTATTCGGAATCTGATAACCATTACTATCAGCTTGAAATTCTAAGTAACCATTAGTACCTTTCAATTTATCATTATAATGAGCTTCTAAACCTAATTCTCCGTATATTTCATCTTGATTATTACTTTTCGCATAACCCAACGTATATGATAAAAACCGACCATTAGGATAATAGCGTTTATATGATTTTGAAAAATCAATCCCTGGTAATTCTAAAGCTATAATGGCCTCCTTAGTAAGCTCTGTAATTCCACGTCCACCAGGCCCTAATTCCACTTGGGTAACATTTTTTCTATTTAGTAAATTATAAATACTTTCCTCGCTCATTTTTAAAATAGGGGCGAGTTGCTTAGCGGTATGTTCTTTATCAACGACGTGCTGTGGTCTTACTTGATTTTTACTTCTATTCTCATCTAAATAAGCAATAACTGTATAAGATGAGACATTTTGGGCTAAGATATTACCGTTAATATCAAAAATATTACCACGATTAGCTACTAAAACTTGTTTCCTAGTAGTACGTGAAGTGGCAAACTTTTGGATATTAATCCCATCAATTGTTGATAAAAGCGCTAATTGAGCCGTTCGACCCGCAATAACTAACAACCAAAAAAAAGACACTATTAACACTAAAGGACTGACTTTTACTGGATTAGTTGGTCTTTTTCTCATCATCTCACACCCTTAAAACTACTGCGTAATAACTTTTATATTATTATTATTATAACTTAATCCCATACTTTCAGCAACTAATTGAATGTTTTCTAATGACGCTAGTTCATTAATTTTCATCATGATACTCTGATTTTTATTTTGTTGGCGATCAATCTGCACCTTTAATCTTTCTACCTCGATATTTACTTTCGATAAAGTGGCACTACTAAAAACAATTAAAACTGGGGTTAATAATACTAATAGAGCCACCACCATATATAATAACTTCTCAATTTTTAATAATTTTAATTTTCGGTTCTTTTTTACTCTCACTATTCTCACCCTCTTATAATTTTTCAACAACTCGCATCTTCGCTGATCTAGCGCGGTTATTGGTTTTTATCTCTAATGCCGATGGCACGATAACTTGCTTATTAATTAATTTAATTATTGGTTCTTCACTAACAGGGATAAATGGTAATTTCTTTAAGGATTGATTAACACTACTATATTTTTTAAATAATTGTTTACAAATTCTATCTTCTAAGGAATGAAAGGTAATAACACATAAACGTCCCCCAGGATTTAATAATGTTATGGCTTGTTCTAAAGCTGCTTCTAAGACCTCTAATTCCTTGTTTACCTCTATTCTTATGGCTTGAAATACTTGTCTAGCGGGATGTTCTAAACGCCTTCTTTTGGCGGAAACCGACCCCTTAATAATATCAACTAATTCTAAGGTCGTGACAATTGGCTCTTTTTCCCGAGCTGATACTATTTTTTTAGCGATATTTCGAGCCGCTGGCTCTTCACCATATATTTTAAAAATATTAATTAGTTTTTCTAATGGATACTCATTTACAACTTCATACGCTGATAAATCATTATTTTGATCCATCCGCATATCTAAGCGGGCATCCTGATGGTAACTAAAACCGCGTTCTTTTTTATCTAATTGAACACTAGATACCCCTAAATCAAATAAGATACCATCAACTTTAGTAACCTTTCTTTTGTTTAATTCGGCCTTTAAGTTAATAAAGTTACTGTTTATTACTTCAAAATTTTTACCGATTACTTGTAATTTTTGATTACTATACTTAACCGCTTCTTCATCTTGATCAAAGGCGAATAGGTAACCCCTTTTTACCCTTTTTAATATCTCGCTACTGTGACCGGCATAACCCGCGGTACAGTCGACATAGATACCCCTTTCCTTCACTTTTAAATAAGTAATTACCTCTTTTAATAAAACACTCTTATGCATCGATGTTGTTTAAAAATAAATCTTCCGCGATGTTTGATAAATTATCTTCATTGGTTTTTAAGAATTGCTCCCAGTTATGTTTTGACCAAACTTCTAAACGGTCATTTACGCCGATAATGATGCATTCTTTCACCAAATCGGCGTAATTAACCAAGGGAGAGGTAATATTAATTCGACCTTGCTTGTCAAATTCACACACTGTCGCACCGGCTAAAAAGAAACGCGTGAAGGAACGAGCGTCCTTTTTAGTAAAGGGAAGTTGCTTTAATTTAGAAACAATTAAGTTCCATTCTTTAGGTGAATAGATAAATAAACAATTATCTAGACCTCTAGTGACAATTAATGATTCACCTAATTCTTCTCTAAATTTTGAAGGGATGATTAATCTGCCTTTATCATCAATATTATGATGATATTCACCCATTAACATATTTTCCCCACCTTCTTCCACTTTAACCCATAATTATGCCACTGCGTACCACCATCTTACTATTTAATAAAAAAAAAGTAAAGCCTTTTTTTACTTTTTTTGTAAACTTTCATTAATAAAAAGAAGATTAAATCTTTGAAAATCCATTTAGTTTTGCCAATTACTATCTTAATTAATTTTAAGTATCATATTTTATTCCTTCATCAAATACACTAATACCCTCTAAATCAAGAAGATTTGTTTTGGTAGAAATAGCTCGTTGCAGAAATTCAATTTTCTTAGTATCATTTGATGATTCAAACCATCCAAAAGGAAATAGCCTAATTCTTAATTGTAATTCATCTAATTCCCCTAGATTTTTTTCTTTTTTCATTTCTTCAATATATTTGTTTTCCACAAGACTACAAACAAATTTTAATATCTTATCCTGTTTCATTTTGCTCTCCAATTCTAAATTGTAAGTTTTCAACAAAAGAATTAAATTATTTAATTATATTTAAACTTATTTTCCTAAAAAATACCAAAAACTCTTGATATTAATTACACACAAAATATCACGCCGTTAATTTATATCGCAGGTTAGATTAGATTGTCAACACTTTTTAGTCTCGCATCATTTACAAACGTACATTTGACTGTCTAATTTAGTGTAACCAATCCACCCCCACTCCGATTGAAGTTTATTGAGTATTTCTTTTTATTTTTATCTTTCTTAATTTAAGAAAAAGAAAAAGTCCAAAACGCTGGTGGTGTGGGGAAAAGCGGTTTGGAACTTTATATTGGCGGAACATAATAGTTGTTGAAATAATATAACTAAAATATTTTATAAGTTATATTAATAGGAACATTGTTATAAATATCATCTATAACCTTATTTAAAATTTTTTTAGTTTCATGTAAAGATTCATATATGTTAATAATACCCGCTTTTTTATTCCATTCATTATCTATTGATAAAAATTGGGTTGGGGATATATCATTCAATTTAGTCTCTTTATTATAATAATTTTGACAAATGGTTTTACGATTATTTTTTGAAAAATTGGGAAAAGGTATCTCGAGAATATTGTTTAATTTTATTTCCTTCATTTTAGAACCCATACTTAAATTTGCACATAGTTTTCTATAGTATTTTGAGTTTAACAAACAAGTCATAAATATCAATTCCTCATCAGGATATCCGTCTATTCTATAAATCCCTTGATTATGTTGTGCTAATCCAAAGTGTCTGTAATCATAATAATGTGCAATCCCAACATATTCCCCTTTGCCGCCTTTTGATGTTCTATTAATAATTAACATGCAATTTTTATTTATGTTTTGTTTTTTACAATATATACTATCACCCAGGTTAAATATACCAAAATCATTAATAGATGTTGGTGTTATCCAATAAAAATCATATTCTTTATTACCCCCTATAATTCTTTGTTTCGGAGTATTTCCGCCATGAATTTTATTTTTAGAAATATAGTAATAACCATTTGAAAAATTTAATATCTTATGTTCAATTTTCTTGTATTCCTCATTATATATGCCCGTATCTAATCTACTTCTACCTAGTATTTGACTTAACCTTGGAAACTTAAAAACAAATATATTTGCTTTTTGATTACTATCAATAGTATTTTCTATAAATTTATTTATCTCATTGAATTTTTCTAAAATTATTTTTTCCTTATTAACTATTGATAACGTTAAATTTGAAACATATTCAATCACTTTGTCATCATTGGGGAATGGAATTAAACATTTTAAATATGTATTTTTGGCATGCTTTAAAGTCGATCCTTTTGAAATTAAGGTTATTAATTGTTTTTTGAAATTTTTATGTTTCATCACTGAAAAAACATAATTTTTATGCCTTTTTAGGATTAATTTATTAATTCCGCTGCTGAACATATATGTGTCATAATCTTTTCTAAGCATTGCAACATCTCCAACATTAGAATCTTTGCAAATTAAGATGTCTCCTTGACTTAAATTTTTACTAACAAAAGAGTTTGGGTTAATATTTAAAATAGAATTTTCGTTTTCATCTAATAGATATTTATCGTTAACTATCCCAGAAGTTCTGATAAACTTATACACAGATTCTTGCGTATAGTTTCTGCTTCCTATTTCTTCACCTTTAATAATTTTTTCAACTAATAATGAAAGCGGAACAACATTGGTGGTTTCTATGGGCACCTTATTATAATTATTTGGAGAAAGGCTAAAATTATTATTAATGATATCGGAATATTTAATTATTAACATAGCTATCTCTCCTTTTTATAAAAATTTTGATTTCAATTCTTCCTCTTGGGATAGGCACCATTTTTTAAATTCTGCTACAGTTTTAGTAAAATCCTCATCTATAATCGCATTCCCCTCTGAATCAACTTGATAAGAAAAATCTTTCTTATCAATTAAATAAAGTTTTTCAAAGTATTTTGTTCTCTTTATCGTTTTTACCTCATAACCTACTTTTTCTATGTTTTTAACAAATATACTATAGTCCTTTTTTTTGAGTTCATCAATTTGTTTGGCAGACGGTTTATAGGCAATTAATACCGTAGTGTTAACACCGGTGTCAGCAAAAATATTAGCTGGTAAATCAAATATAGCTACAATACGCACTTTTTCAAGTAACCAGTTTCTTGCTTTTTCCCATTTTTTAACTGAAGCTAGAGAATTGGATAAAATTATGCCAATTCTACCATTTTCATTTAAAACTCTATACGCATTTTCTAAAAAAATCAGGCCAGGATCAATTGAGTTTGACTCTCTAGCTATATTCCATAATTCATACAACTCAAGTATTTCTCTATCTTGAGTAGTAGTAGGCTCATATTTTCTGCCTTCTCCAAACGGTGGATTTGTTAACACGATATCAAATTTTTTCAATTTTGTCTGGTCATACCAAGTGTCCCAATTTCCGTTTTTATGAATTTTTGGATCTAAATCAACAAGTACACCATTAGAATTAAATTTCCAAAGTAGTGAACCTTTATCAGGCTTATACTGCAAATTTGAATTTCCATCACCATTTAATAACATATTTAACTGTGCAAGCATTATCATATGTTCATCATTATCAACACCATATAAATTCTCATCATTTAATTTCGAGTCAGAATGATTATATGCTAATGCCAAAAAATCAGCAATTCCAACTGTTGGATCAACAATAGTCTCTCCCCTTTTAGGGTTAATGATATCGACAATAAACTCTATTACAGGTATTGGAGTTACAAATTGTCCTTTATTAGCTTTTGAAAATTCACTCGCAAATTGATAAAAAACAAGTTGATATAAATCGGTCTGATCAGATCTTATAAAACTGTAGTCTTGAAATTGTTTTACTATTTCACCGATAATTCTAACATGTTCTTCCTTATTCCAAGCTATTATTGAATCTTTTAATATATGGTGATACTTTTGAGAAGCCAAATCATACAATGCTTGTAATCTTTTTATGAAGGTTTGAATATCCTCATCGGATAATTTAATAAATTCTCGTTCCTTGTCTCGGATAAAAAACAATAAATCAACTTTGCGACTTTCATAATCTTGAATATATAATTCCAAATTTCGCAAGCCATCTTCGCTTCTTTTTTCATCGAATATTTTAAGTGCTAGAATTTGAATTAAAATCTCATATCCGCGTTCATTAGTCATTGATTGTGCATCCATAATCTTAAGAATATTTCCTATACTATCTGACAATTGAGAACTTAGGGCACCAGAAATTATATCAAGGTCCATTACAGTTCTATTGCTTCTATCTATAGGCATATAGTCATATTTTTTAAGAAGTTGATCAAATGATGGAATTTTATAATAGGCATCTGGGATATCTAACGACAGTTCTTTTGTCGTGCTTTTTTCACCTTTTCGATTTAAAGTTTCATCGTATCTTAAAAATTTATCAGCCCTTTTTTGAAATAAATAGAGTTTTCCTGTGTCATACAGCATACCTAAAACATAGTTGTTTTCCGCTTCTTTCATTCCGGGTTTGAGTTGTTGATTATAAACTATTTCTATATTTTTATTGTTTTCTTTTTTTATTTCAATAACACAAATTAAATTTTCCCTTAACCAATCTAATTCATCTTGTTTTTTTGTCTTATGATACTCTGCATAATGACTAAACCATTTATTGCTTTTGAAAATTGCAACATCAAATTTTATGGGTGCCGAATTTTTGTTTCCTTTTGGGAAACTAACTTCTGTTCCAATAAACTCTCGGGAATACATTCCAGAATTTATGAGACTATATATTAACTGCCATTTGTAAAATTCTTCATTAGGTTCGTTTTTATTATTTTTAATTGAACATTGCTTATTTATTTTTAAATTTACTGGCACAATGCTATTAATAACTGGTTGGTTTAAATATTCCTGATCATATTCAATCTTTACTTCACTAAATTTTCTTATTCCCATACTAGTCCACCCACCTCTACTAGTAAAATTATATCATGGCATTAAATATAAAACAATAGATTTTCATAATCTTTGCACGGAACTAAAAGAATTCTAAATAAGGTTATAGACAGTTAGTGAGAAATGTTGTTTTAGAAACCAAACTATCAAAACCTAAATTAAAACCATTGCCAAGTCCTGATAAGTTATATATTATGGCTGATGAAAAATGGATTCATACCCAAGGTAATAATAAAAAGGATATCATGATGAAATCAATTGTAGTCTTTGATGGAATTAACTTATCTTCCTAAAAAATCCCAAGAACTCTTGACACTAACGGATTAGTAAACATTAATAAATACAAGAGAATTTATAACGATAGATTAAACCCAAATAGTAAATTTATCTAATATTGGAAAAGCAACTGGTTAAATACTGGATGGTTTAAATTTTTAGACCAATTAAAAAATAGAATAATTTTATTCTATTTTCAGTTATTATTTCACTTTCATCCTTGGTTTTAAGTGATTAGATGCCTCATCAACTAGTTTTTTTTTACCATTCCAGTTGACGTAAGTTCGTAAACAACATCCCTAACTTCCATTATATATTTTCGATCATGCGAAACACTAATTATAGTCCCTTTATAATCTTTTAGCATTTTTCTAATAACTGGATTAGATAACGGACTCAAATTTCTAGTTGGTTCGTCAAGAATGAGCACATTACATTTATCTAATATTAACTTTAATATTAATAATTTTGCTTTTTGTCCACTACTAAGATTACCTATTTTAAAGAGCATTTCATCACTAGTAAATTTCATATTACCCATATATGCCCTTATTTTGCTTTCATCTATAATTTCTAATCCCTCATATAAATAATCTAGGGCTACCATATCAGTATTTAGAACATCATCATAATTTTGAGGCATATAGCCAACTTTGATATCTTTTCTATTTTTAAGTTCATCATAAATCATTTTTAATAAAACAGTCTTACCAATACCATTTTGCCCTACTATTACTATTTTTTCAGGTCCCTTGACTAATAATTTAATATTATGAGTCAACCTTTTAGGACCTATTTTTAATTCATCCCTTTCTAAATTTAAAATGACTTTATTAGTGGGTATTGTTATATTAGGTTCAAACTCAATATAAATAGCATCTTCAATATCTGGTTTAGTTGTTAATTGAGTATTAGCTAACTTTTGTTCCTGGTGAACGATGTTTTTCATTTTTTTATTTAAAGTTCTTCTCACTGCCGAATCTTTTATTTTCTCTTGAGCACTTCTAACGGCACTTTTTTGATAACTTAATTCATGTTTTCTTTTTAAATAATCTCTTTGATCATAAATCGCTAATTGCTCCTGTTTTTTAAGAGCAATCTCGCGTTCATAAATATATTCTTGGTAACTTTTCTTAACTAGAGTATGTCTTGCTTCTTGCTTGCCTTTAATTTGTTCTAAATGTAAAATCATATTAGCGGTGTTTTCTAATAAAGTTTCATCATGTGAGATAAACATAATTGGCATATTCTGATTATTGATAAAATCTTCTAACCACTCTAAAGTATATAAATCTAGGTCATTGGTCGGCTCATCTAATAATAAAACATCTGGGTCGTTAATTAAAACTTTCGCTATTTGTAGTTTGATTTTCTCGCCACCACTTAATGTTTTAATTTTCTGGTTGGAATCCAATATTTTAGGGTCTAAATTTAAGGCTAATAATATGTTAATTAATCTATGAAAATCGTTATATTTATCATAATCTATTTCATTAGTAGGAGTTATTTTTAAAAAATATTCAGAAACTAAAAACTGATTCCAATCACTACTTAATGCTTGTTCTAAAAGGCCAATTTTTAATTTTTTCTTTAATATGGTTCCTTCTACTTCACAATATGATTTTATATCATTAATATTATTAATAGCTTTAAACAAGGTACTCTTGCCATTGCCTTCCTCTCCTATTACTGCAAGCTTATCACCTTTATTTAAAATTAAATCTAAACCATTAATGATAGGCCTATTAGGCCTTATTTTAATTGTTAAGTTAGATATTTCTACCATATAAATATCACCTCCATTATTTATTGAAATAAATAATTTTAAGTAATTTATTATTAATTTTTTTTAACCATTCTTGGTGGCAATCAATACTATTAATATTCTTGTTTTTTAAATAAGCATTAAATCGGCATCCAGTATTACATAATGGTAGAAATTCACATTGCTTTTCTAAACATTGTTCATATAAATCTAAAAATAAATAATTAGGTAGTTCATAATTATTTGAATCTATTGTATTAACTACAAATTCCTTTCTACCAACCCCACTCAAACATTTATATATATTGCCATCAGCTGATATTACCATAGCATTATCTAATTTAGCTGTACACATACCATCAAACATAAATAAATCATCCATTGCAAATCCTAAATCGATAGCGATTTTGTAAAGCTTAGTATATGTATCTTTAATATCGGCATAATCTATTGCGTGCTTTAATACATATTTGTTAGCCTCGCTATCACCAATTGTGTTAGAAATAAATCCAAACGATAATATTATTCGATTAATATCGAAGTTTCTTTTAATATATTTTAATAATTCAGGAATATATTTGATATTATTATTATCATAATTAATCCGTAAACTTACTTGTTTAATCTTATTGTTTTCAATAGCATACCTGATGTTTTCTACGATTTTGTCAAAAGTCCCCATACCATTTTTGAGTTTCCTTCTATTATCATGAATATAAGCAGGGCCATCTAAAGTAACTTGGAAGCGATTCCAGTTATATTTTGCTAATAAATCTATTTTCTCTTTGGTTAGATTATAACCGTTTGATACTATTTGGGTATTGTATGATACTTTATATTTTTTAAAAACTTGGTTAATTTTTGGTAATAATTTTATGACGGGTTCCCAATAAACTGTTGGTTCGCCACCGTGAATTATTAATGTGGCCCATGACATTTCCTTCTTTTCTAAATAGTTATCAATATAATTAATTGTTTTGTTTAATTTTTCTGTGTCTAAAAAGTAATCCCGTTCTATTCCACATTGATAACAATATGGGCAAGAAAAATTACAAGCTGTAGTCGGTAAAATATGAATACAAAAATGCTTATTTTCTTGCCATTCCGCTTGCAAAGCTTTTAAAAACTGTTGTTTTTCATCTATATTTTTATCAATTAAAAATTCTTCTTTTATTAAAACCTTTATATTTTTGTTCAATAAATCCAAATTATCCAAATTGGAATTTATATACCTATATTCTTTTTGCTCAATAATGACTATAGCACTGTTAAAAGTATTATATAGTAAGATTTGTTTATTTTCCGCAACCCTTATTATAAACATTGACCATTTCATAAAACCACCACTTTAATAAACTTAGTGAAAGGGAAGCAAATAACTTCCCTTTCGTATTTACCTAGATCTTGCTGGACAACAACTATCTTTTGAAAACATGACTGAGCCCCTGATGATGGAATGTGTTTTCCTCGCTTTTCTTATTATTTTCATTCATTATCCACTCCTTTATCGACTACTCTATCATTATATTGATATTAATTCAACTATTTTTTCAAAATAATTTCCTCGTTTAACATATCTATAAATTGATTTACATTTACTATAATAGTTTCTCTACTCCCATATTTACGATAACTAATGGTATTATTTTCTTTTTCTTTATCACCTATAATAACAGTATATGGTATCTTATTAACTTGGGAATTTCTTATTTTATAGCTTAATTTTTCTTCTAAATCATCCAATTCTACTCTAATATCACTATTAAGTAATAATTCTTTTATCCTATTACCATACTGTAGATGATACTTATTATTAACTGGGATAATATTTACTTGCACCGGTGATAACCACAAAGGAAAAGCACCTGCATAATGTTCAATTAATAACACTAAAAATCTTTCATAAGAACCTAAAATAGCTCTATGAACCATAACCGGATGTTCTTTTCGCCCTTCATTATTTATGTAAGTTAAATCAAACCTTTTAGGAGTCGCAAAATCTAATTGAACGGTGGGAATTTGAATTTCTCTACCCATAGCATCCTTAAACATAAAATCTAGTTTAGGGCCATAAAGAGCCGCTTCACCTTCACATTTTTTAGCATTCAATTCTAATTCTTCTGATATTTCCGCTAACATTTTCTCACATGTATCCCAATCTTTTGAATCACCGATATATTTTTCAGGGGTATTATAATCTCTAACCGATAGTGATACCCAATGATTTCCCCATAAACCTAAACTACTATAAAAATCTTTAATAATATTAACCATATTAATAACTTCCTGTTTCACTTGACCAACCGTACAAAATGAATGACCATCTTCACAAGTAATGGCATATACCCTACTTAATCCACTCACCGCGCCAGGCATTTCAGCCCGATATTGTTTATCTGACTCCATATATCTAATCGGTAAATCTTTATATGATCTTATTTTAGATGCATAAATTTGTGTTTGATGAGGACACTGAACGGGTTTCAAAACCATTTTATGCCCTTTTGGAGATTCAACCCTAAATAATTCGTCATTAAACTTCTGGGCATGTCCAGAAGCTTCAAATAACTCTATAGTTGCTAATGAGGGGCAACTGACTTTTTGAAAGCCATAATGCTTACATATTTTTTCAACTGCTTTTTGTAACTCTTCTTTGATAATTGTTCCTTTAGGAGTGTATAAAGGCAACCCTGGACCGACTAGATCGGAAAAACAAAATAAATCTAAGTCCCGTCCCAATTTTCGATGATCTCTTTTTTTGGCTTCATCTAACATGGTTAAATAATTATTTAAATCAGTTTTTTCTTTAAAACAAATACCGTATATCCTCTGTAACATCTTATTATTAGAATCGCCCTTCCAATAGGCACCGGAAACTTTTGAAAGTTTGAAACATTTTAATTCTTTGGTATTTTCAACATGAGGTCCGCGACACAAATCAATAAAATCACCCTGCTGATAGATAGTAACGATATCTTCAGCAATATTATTAATTAAATCAAGTTTATATGGGTCATCTTTAAACATTGCCAAAGCTTCTTGTTTTGATAATTCTTTCTTTTCAAAAACTAAAGCCTCAGTTACTATTTTTTTCATTTCTTGTTCAATCTTAACTAAATTATCTTCGGATATTACTTCCTCAGCTAAATCAACATCATAATAAAAACCATCTTCAATTACTGGTCCAACCCAAAATAAGGCTTTTGGATATAACCTTTTAATAGCGTGCGCCATTAAATGAGCACACGAATGATTAAGTTTATTTAAAGTCGCGTCCGTTTTAATATTAATCATAATAATTCTCCCTTCACTTTAAAATTTTCTATTTTAAAACCGCCCGTTTCGGCCTGTACTAAATCATATAATTTAGTTATATTATCATTCATTATCTTTATTGATGCGTTAGTTAGACAGTTTAAAAAAAGCTTAATATATTCTTGGGAGGGCATCTTCGTTATATTATACCGCTCGCGATAGGTTTTATCAGTATATATTTTTTCCAATTTTAAGATATCAACCCTTGGTATTTGGTAATACTCATAATATAATATCATAATATCTCTTAATAAATTATAATAAATAAAATAATAGCTAAATAAGTGGTTATCATGGTTATCAAAAAGATAGATATAGGTGCGCCATAAATTATACTTCTTAGTTGATAATTCAACCTTACTAAGAGGCCTTAATTCTTTTGTTAAATAAGTTTCCGCTCGTTCTTTTAATTCAGCCATTGCGCTACTATTACCAAAAAGAATCCGACCACCCTTAAAAGCATTCGCCCGCGTTATCTCGCCATTATCATAATCACGCTCCATCATTTTTACAAGCTGGTCTAAGGTATTAATATAATAATCAATTAAATAATTATCAATAACAACAATACCGCGTTCACTTTTAACATCATCACTAGTTATTAATTGTAAATCAATATCAGAATTAACCTTATAATTATTAACCGCGTAACTACCAATCAACATAGCACCCAAAATATTTTTATTATGACTATATTTTTTTAAAAACTTTTTAACTGCTTGTTCCCAGCTTGCCATTTACTTAGCTCCTTTAATATTAAAACTAACATATATTTTATTAATTATTACTTTAAACTTAATATTTTCATTCTTTCTTTTTCCACCGTCTTAATATCATCATTAGAAAACAATTCAGTCGTTAATGGTTTTCTAATTCCCATCTTCTTATAATATTGCCATAGATATTGAAGCAAAATAAATTGATTAAATAAAGACTCTGATTGTCTGATGGGGGTGGTAAACTTAGCCTTTTGATATTCTTCATTATGGGATAATTTATTACCTTTAACATATTCTACCATATTTAAATGTAAAAATTTAGAAAAAACTAAGGAATAACAACACATTAAATAATCAACTACTCGTTCGTTACTAATATTTGGAAATTGGGTTAATATTTTATTAAACACATAATAAAACCGCGTATCAATCGTTTTATCCCGAAAAGCATAATTTTGCGTTAACATTATTTCCTCACAAGTAGCATAATAATAATTATAACCGACAGCCGTTCTTTTAATACTTAAGGTTAAGACCTTTCTTAGCCCCGGTTGTAATGAATAAGCCGCAATTGTTTTTCGACACAAATGAGGCGCCACTTTATTTGTTTTCATTTCTTTTCTTAGGGAACTTATTACATAGCCTTTTTTTAAATACTCTAAACTAATTAAAGATACATGAATATTTAAACTAGGACGTCCTTCATTATCAACGGTTACTGAAAAACCATCCTCTCGTACTCGCGTATCTGTATTATCAATGGTAAATGGTTTTATTATATAATAATTGTTTTGATACTTACAAAAATCCCTCATCCGCACTACTTACTCCATTATGTTTTAGATTTATATAAGATAGCTAGTTAACATTATATTTTTTTTAATGTTTACTACTCTTAATTATCATTAACAATCACTTTCTGCGGTTAGCACTTATCATTTGCTTTACGGTCGTTAATTGTTTTATCCTTTCAATAATACGAGTGGCCTTAACAAGGTCAACACTATTACTAGTTATACTAAAATGGTCCCTTAATTCATCTAGGTTTAAATTAGAAGTAAAAAAGGTTGGTAAATATTCCTGCATTCGATACTGTAAAATGGAACCCAAAATCTCATCGCGGCTCCAAGCGGTAGTATTTTCCGCCCCAATATCATCAATTAATAATAACGGTATTTTTTTAATAGATTCAAAATTATTCGCGAAGTCATCATTAAATGATGCCTTTAATTTTCGCAAATACTCGGGCCAATAAATAATGGCACTACGAATATTCTTTTTAGCTAATTCATTAAACATGGCCGCCACTAAATAAGTTTTACCACTGCCAAAATTACCACTTAAATACAAACCCTTAATTGATGAAGACTTAAGATAGCGTTCAATAAACTTTTTTAACCAGGTAATAACTTCATAGCGATTTTTATCAGTCGTATCAATCTTTCTCATACAAGCTATTCTTATTTCCTTTGGCACATCAACAGCATAAACATTATCTTGATAAGCTCTATCTTTTGTTATTTTTTGTTGGTAACGACAAGCAACATATGAGAAAATTAAACGATTATCATCATTTATTGGGGTAAAAACAAACCCCATCATATTATTGGGACAAGACAGTAAATTCTGACACTTTTGACAGTTATTAATTTCAAAAGCACATTCTTCTAATTTAGAAGTATATTTTATTAAATCTTCTTCAGGCAGATTTAAAGTTGATATTAACTTTCTAAATTCAGCCTTTTTTAAAGCCTGTAAATAAGAATCTTTTAATAACACTACCTTTTTATAACTAAATTTTTCTTGAACAATCTCCGTTACTGTTTTCATAATCCACCACCTATGAAAATTCCTTTAACATCGCTTCTATTTCTTTCTGCTCATCAATACTCGCTTTTTCTATTTTGATATCCTTCCCAAACCAAGATGGAATTTTTTCTGCTTTTTTCAAGTTTTTACGGACCGAAGGCGTTTTATGTTGATACTTTTTATGTTCCTTCTCCGCTATATTCATAGCCTCCTCAACCGTTTCAATTTTCAACCGACTCCACTGCCCAGCAATTGTTTCCACAAAAGCCTTGGTTAATTTATGATTATTAACTAACAAAACATAATCAATCAAGACATTAACTACTCCCGGTTTCAAACCCTGATCAATCATTAGTGATTCTAATAATTTTAAATCGCGGGTCGTTGGTTCGGCATTATTATATTTACTTCTTAAAAAATCATAAGGGGTTGTATTTTCAAAAGTATATATCATTCGGGCTCTTTTAGAAGTATCACCAACTGGTGTTTTTAAATATTCTGGTTGGCTACGATATATAATGGTTGGTAAACTACCCGCATGCTCAAATTGATAAAAATTGCGACAAGCTTTACGTAACAACTCCTTATCGATAGTACCTTTCTCTGTCAAAGCATGTCTAATAATCTCCTGCATCTGTAAAGAATCTAGATTATATACAAACGCCAATTTAGAAATTAAATCTTTAACACTTTTATTAAAGGCTCTATCACTAATTAAATTATTTGGTATTGACTCTATTAATAAATTAAAATCAATTGACGCCTCAATTACTAAATCAAGTTGCTCCCTTTTAGGTAAATTAGTATCCAATTCACTTTTTAAATCAGCGGGGATAGTTGTATATATGTCACTAAAACTTACACTAATATCATCATAATCTTTTAAATTAATCTTTGGCAAACTAAAATATTTAATTAATTTATCATACTCCGTTTTCCCAACATTACTGTATAACACCACATTTAAAATAGGATTAGATAAAAATTCATTAACACTAATTGGTGAATATAATTCATAAACATAACTGTTAGTGACATCTTTCTTAAAATAAGTCTTCACCAAACCAAGCGCTTCTAATTTTTCTCTTGATGTCACAATATCGGTTAATTTCAACTGCATTTTACTCATTAAATGATGATGAGTAAATTCATTACTCATAATTTCTCTTTGATCAAGATCAGCCCAAAAAGAAAAATATAAACTAATAGCTTGATAGCCAATTATAGGTTGATATAACATGGTTAAGGTTTTTCTATCACCATCATTTAACATGGTTTTATTAACCACTATATAAGTATCAGCGGGTAAAATGGAGACCTTTTTCACAATATCACCTACTTATGATTTTATTATAACATCTAACCCGTAAGCAACACAAGAAAAAGCTCGTATCAGCGCCCATAATCTAGATAGATAATAAAAATAAAAATCCTTATTAATAAGGATTTATTTACTTATGGTAGCGATGGAGGGTTTCGAACCCCCGACCTTCCGAGTATGAGCCGGATGCTCTAACCAACTGAGCTACATCGCCAATAATAAACAATACAATAATATCAGATAATTATTAAATTGACAAGTTATTTCAACTAAAATTAATCCGCAATAGGATTAATAATAGTAAAATTATCTTTAGAATATTGATCTAAAGTTTTATTAGTAACCGCCTCAATAAAAAATTTATCCTTAATATCAAAAACATATATATAACCCTGATATTCACAAGCCATAGCCACGGCCACAAAATCCATCACCGCTAATTTATGAATACCTCTTTCAATATGAATTTTAAGGACTCCTAAAGAATCTATTTCATCATATTTTTTACTATCTGGTTGTTTAGGGTCTTTATCATATACGCCACCTGGTGATTTAGCTAACAAAATAGTATCAGCCTTTAATTCCCTGGCCCGCTGAATAGTCGCCATATCCGTGGTAAAATAAGGTAATCCGGTCCCGGCCCCAACCACTACTACTTTCCCGTTTGTTAAAGCTCTTCTTGCTTTAAAAACTTCATAACGGGGAACTAGTGATTCAACATAAACGGAACTCATTACCTCAGCCTCTACCCCCATTTCATTTAATTTATAAGCGGTAATTAAAGCATTAGAAATTGTACCTAGCATACCGATTTGATCAGATAAGACGTGATCAAGTTCATCGCCATTTCGACCACGCCAGAAATTGCCGCCCCCAACCACAATTATTATTTCTAAGCCTGATGATTTTAATTTAGCAATATCTTGACAGACCTTCTCAACCATCTTGATATCTAGATTATACTGACCATCTGGTTTTTTTAAAGTTTCGCCCCCTATTTTTAACACTACTCTTTTCATTTTTACCCTCCTTTATGTTGATATAAAAAATAAAGAATAAACTTTATTCTTTATTTTTAATAGTTATTAATTAAACCATTATTCATCATTAGTAAATTAATTATAACGAGTGCCCACATCATTAAGCGATAGCTATTATTTATCTTATTTAAGGTAGTTTTTATATCCTTTATTCGCATTTACTAGCCTCCATTATTTTTTCATTATCATTATTATACCATTTTTAAAAACTTTGCCTAGTAGTAATTTATAATTAATCTTTTTTTAATAAGGCCTCATACTTTTCCCGCAAAGTATAAATGTTTTTACAGCTCATAAACAAAATAACGGCTTTTTTATGTTTTAACAATTTATTAACGCTGTCATCACTAATATAATCACCATTTTTTAATCTATCAATAATTAAAGAGGAAGTAATATGCGGATAATCTTCCTTTTTCTCCCTATCACAGAAGATATCCGTTACATAAGCTTTATCAGCTAAATTTAAAGCGTTAATAAAATCGGTCGCTAATGCTTTGGTTCTAGTATAAGTATTCGGTTTAAAAACAGCCACAATTTCCCGCTTTGGATATTTTTGTCTAACCGCGTCAATCATAACTTTTATTTCGGTGGGATGATGTGCATAATCATCAATCGTCACTATATCCTTAATCTTCTTTTCCTTAAATCGTCTTTTGGCTCCTGGGAAACATTTTAATTGTTTACTTACTTCACTACTATTTAAACCCTCATGATGACAAATACCAATAACAGCTAAAGCATTTAAAATCATATGTTTACCATACAAAGGTAAGGTAAAATGACCATATAAGTTATTATTGATATAAACATCAAAGTTAGATCCTTTACTAGTTAGTTTTACTCTTCTAGCAATAATATCATTATTATCATTAAAACCATAAAACTTTACCTGGTTATATTTTAAAGAACGAATACTAGGATCATCACCACAAGCTAAAACTATTTCTTTAGTTTGATTAACAAAGGTTTGAAAACTAGATAAAACATCATTTAAATCCTTATAATAATCAACGTGTTCTAATTCAATATTAGTAATAATAGTATAGGTAGGATAATAATTTAAAAAAATTCTTTTATACTCACAAGCCTCAAAAACAAAGTAACGATTATCTCTTTGCATATAGCCAGTACCATCACCAATTAAATAATTACACCCAACTATATTATTTAATAAATGCGCTAGTAAACTCGTAGTAGTAGTCTTCCCATGGCAACCACTAACGGCTATTGTTTTATAGTTATTAATAACCGTATTTAGAGCCTCATAATATCTTTGCGTTTTTACCTTCAGTTCATGACACCTTTTTACTTCCACATGGTTATTATCAAAAGCATTACCAACAATAACCTGCATATCATGATGAATATTATCACGATTAAAAGGTAATAGCTTAATTTTCTTTTTTTCTAAATCGTCTTGAGTAAATAAATGCTCAGTAACATCAGAGCCTTGTACCTGATAACCTAAATCATGATAAATATGGGCTAAGGCACTCATGCCGGTTCCCTTAAT
>JAQVDA010000054.1 GCA_028698535.1 Bacilli bacterium | reverse complement strand
ATATATCGGTTCATCTAGCCTATAATATTTGTGGCTTATTAGTCGCTTCCTATCATGGCATCAAGTATCAAAAAAAGGACTTCTTCAGATTAGCAATAACTATCATATTAGATATATTAATATACCGCTTAATCATTTTATATACAGTTATTATGGGTACCATCTCTTATTTTACTAGTAAAAATAATTGGCACAAGGTCACAAGAAGTGGTCGCGATTATCAATTTTTAAAACAGGGGTGAGAAATTATGGATAAAATTCTCTTACAATTTTACGGTTGGTTAATATTAACTTTTTTAAGTTGCTTTTTTCTCATCCCTAATTTATTTTATCACACCAGTAACACTATCAATTATTTATTAATTAAAACACTAATCACTATTAACAACAAAAAACCAACAACAGTAGAAATTTATCAACATAAAGGTAATCTAATTATTATGATGGACGATGGATGGCAAAGTCAATACGTCGTTGGTTATCAATATATGCGTAAAAAAGGGCTACGAGGGTCAATAGCCGTTATCACTAACTATATTGGTCAACCAAACTATTTAACCTTGGGTAATTTATTACAACTATATCATGATGACTGGGATATATTAAATCATACTCATAATCATAATAATTTAGCAAAGTATGATTATGATAAACAAAAAAAAGACATCGAAAAGGCCTACCATTGGTTAAATAAAAGAGGAATTAATAATGGCAATATATTAATATTCCCGCATGGACAATACAATAACCAAACAATAAACATTATGGATAAATTAAACATCATTAGTGGGCGAGGTATTACGGACGGTTTTAATGATAAGTATATTGATAATTTTTATCAGATTCGAATTAAAAATGTTCTTTCAAATACTAAACCAGAAGCCGTATTTACTTGGATTGAACAAACCATAGCCGAAAATCTAACCCTTATTCTCCTTTTCCATAAATTAGAAAAGATAACTGACCATACCTTAATGCAATATGATATTCAAAATTTCCAAAAAATAATTGATTATATTGCTAAACAAAAACAGAATCTAAATATTATAACTTACTCTGACTGGATTTATATTAATAAATACCTAAATTATTAACTTATCTTCTTTTCCCAAAATATTAATATTACTATCTTCTTGATAAAGCTTACCATCAATCATTTTAACCACTAAATCAGAGGCGGCAGCAATAATTGGGTCATGAGTAACAACAATGAAGGTTTGGTTGTTTTTTTTACTTAATTTACGCATCAAAGCCACTATCGCTTGAGCCGTTTCCGTATCAATTGATCCAGTTGGTTCATCCCCCAAGATAGCCACGGGCTTATTAACTAAAGCCCTAGCAATAGCTACTCTTTGTTGTTCGCCACCAGATAATTGTTTTGGTAAATGATTTATCCGTGATTGTAAACCTACTTGGATTAAAAGTTTTAAAGCTAAGGCTTTGGCCTTTTTCTTTGGAACACGAACGTAGCGAAGTGGCAACATAACATTTTCTAGTGCTGTTAAAGTATCAATCAAGTTATGTTGTTGAAAAATAAAACCGATCTTTTCGCGTCTAATCTTTGATAATTGCCGCCTTGGTAATTTAGTAATATCGGCTCCATCAATTATAATGGTACCATTATCCGGCCTATCTAAACAGCCAATCATATTTAAAAGCGTTGTTTTACCGCTTCCAGAACGCCCCATAATAGTAATAAAAGTCCCATCAGCTACTTCTAAATTTATTCCATCTAAAGCTTTCACGGTAGTTGAACCCATTTTATATGTTTTAACTAAATTCTTTAACTTAATCATTTTATCTTACCTCCTACTCATTTCTTAACGCCTTTATTGGGTCTATCTTAACCGCTCGATAAGCTGGCCATAGTCCTGCGAAAACGGATATAAGAAAAGCAAAAAGAACGGCCCCAATAACTAATCTTGGAGTTAATAAAAAAATAGTTGTGCCGGTGGTCACTAGTAATCTATTCAACATCAAACAAAATAAAGCCCCACAACCAACCCCAATTATACCCGCTATTACGCCAATTAGAGAAGCCTCTAGTATATACTCCCCTAATATATCAATATCTCTAGCCCCAAGGGCTTTTTTAATTCCTATTTCCCTAATTCGCTCAGTTACTGACATTAACATAGTATTAATAACAGAAAGACCACCTACAACTAAAGCAATTAGCGCACTAGCCACAATAATAAGATTAAAAACAATCATCCCGTTCTTAACCTCCGCCATTATTTTACCCGGCGGGATAGCCTTGACCTCAGGGGTCTCTGCCATAATTTGCTTGGCTACTCTATCTGCTTCTTCTGGCTTGGCAATGGCAGCCATACTGTTAACTAAATCCTCCATGACTAAATGAGTTAATAACGGTTGCGCTTTTAGTAACATTTCGCGAGCGTCTTGAATATCAATAAACATCATGTTATCGGGGCCCGTCATAGTCTGATTTAAAATACCAACCACCGTTAATTCCTTACCCCAATTCTTTAGTTTATCGCCCACCTGCAACTTTAACCGGCGAGCTAAATCTGATCCTAGAACCGCTACATCTCTTGTTCCATTCGTCCACCAAGTGCCTTGCACAAAAGATAGGGCTAATTCAGGATCCATATATTTTAGACCTTGGTAATACTCATCTATACTTATCCCATTAATACTAGCGTGCATCCCAAAAGTAACTACATCTTCTTCCTCCTCAAAAGGAACGGTTATTTCCTTAGTTACTAATTGAACACCCGGAACCTTTTCAATGGCCCGTGCTAAATGCGATGGTAAAATAGTCATTCCGAACATAACATCACTGCCTTGATAAGAAATTATAATCGTATTTTCTAAATAACGGGTGGCACCTAAAACTAGCTTATTCATTTTTTCAGCCATTCCCCCCATTACAACTAAAGAAAAAACACCAATGGTAATACCAAAGATAGTTAAAAGGGTCCTAAATTTTCGCTTCCCTATATTCCTAATTACTTCCATAAATCAACCTCCTAATATTTCCTTAATGTTTATTCCCTATTCACTTAATAAAGACCTCTTTATTTTAAATGTTTTTAAATAAAACTAGATATAATATATAAAATTAAAATGATAATTAATATCATCTTAAAATAAATTGTGCCCCTAACTAGGTTACTTTTATAAACATTTAATTACTTTTAAAATATAATATACTACAATAGAAAAGGAGGGATAACTATGCCTGGAAATCCATTTGGAGCTGGGTTGGCTTTCATACTAGTATTATTTATTCTTTTAGTCATTATTACGCGCGGAACACTTTGCATTTAAAAGAAAGATTTAAACCTTGCCAATAAAAATCTTAAATAAATTTATTTAATATTTTAAAACCGACCATAGCCAAAATAATATTAGTCCGTTTGCCTAGTTAAAAATTATTGACCATATTTTATAATTGAACCTTAACCTGGGTATTCTTTAAATAAGTCTTACTATAAAAAATGTTATTATTTATATTTTATCAATTACTAATGACGACATTTATTAAAAACCGTTGCATATATAATGAATAGTTATCTTTAAATTATCCAAAATAATAATGTACGCTTATGCTTTAAGGAGGATGATTTTTATGAGTAATAAAACAGGCATCATGTCGGAGCGTCTAAAAGAAGAAATCGCCCGTGAATTGGGTGTATATAATATCGTTCAACAACAAGGTTGGGGATCAGTATCTTCAAGAAACTGTGGCAACATGGTTAAAAAGGCAATCGAAAAAGCAAATAAAAATTACCACTAATCAAATAGCGTACAAACAAAACAGGGGATATTTCCCCTGTTTTTATTACGCCTAGATTATAGTAATTATATTTTGTTTCAAAACAAAATAGCAAGTTATAAACCTTAACCTAATTATTATGCTTAATCATTTTCCCAGGAACACCAACAATCGTACTATTATCAGGAACATCCTTTAAAACAACCGCATTAGCGCCAATTTTAACATTATTACCAATGCGAATAGGACCTAGTATTTTAGCACCACAACCAATCATAACATTATTACCAATCGTTGGGTGTCTTTTTATTTGACTATTACCAAGACCGCCAAGAGTAACCCCGTGATAAATAGTACAACTATCGCCAATCTCAGCCGTCTCACCAATAACAATACCCATCCCGTGATCAATAAATAAATTTTTCCCTATTTTAGCCCCCGGATGAATCTCAATCCCGGTTAAAAACCGTGCCCCTTGCGATATTAACCGGGCCATAAATTTAAGATTGATTCTATAAAAAAAAGAAGCTACCGAGTGAACAATTAAAATATGAAAACCAGGATATAAAAAGATAACCTCCCAAATATTAGTAGATGCCGGATCTTTTAAGTGAATGTTTTTAGCCGTCATATAAAACCTTCTCAACAATTTACCACCTACTCTCTAGCTATTATTATAGTAATAATATATTCCCTTTAAAGCCAGGTGATAATTAGAATTACCCCCCTTTTATTCTTGATAATATTTGTGTTATACTAAGGTCGAGGTGGTATGATGATTGTTGTTTATACTAATCAAAAAATAAGCCCCGGGAAAAAATCAATTTTTTTAGCCGGACCAACACCAAGAAAAAAAGAAGTTCCTTCGTGGCGATTAAAAGCAATCAAAATATTAAAAGAAAAAGATTTTGATGGGGTGGTATATATCCCGGAAAACCCATCAGGAGGCATCGTTGATAACCTTGTTGAACGATCGTTATGGGAAAGAAAAGCTCTAGCGGCTGCTACGGTGATATTGTTTTGGATACCAAGACAATTCCCAGATCTGCCGGCCTTTACTACCAATGTCGAATTTGGATATTGGTTGCATACTAAAAAAATTATTTATGGCAGACCAGATAATGCCAAGAAAATTAAATATTTAGATTGGCTGTATCAACACGATTATAATAAAAAACCATTTAATAACTTAAATGATTTAATTACAGAAGCCATTAAAATGGCTAATAGAAAATAAAGTTATATTTTAAAAGTATGCCGTTAACCAAAACTATTAAAATTAATG
>JAQVDA010000053.1 GCA_028698535.1 Bacilli bacterium | reverse complement strand
TAATTCCGTCATAGTAAATTCAAATCCTTTCATTTTATTACCTCCTTTTGAGGTAATATTATATCCTTTGGTTATGACATAATCAAAAGATAATTACACTATGACATTATCACAAAATAATTACATATCTTCGGATGTTACTATTAAAATGCCAAAGCGACATTATCATAAAATAGTTATAAATCCTCTTAAAAAGGTGGCATTTTCCCTTTTAATATGATATCATAACATTGTGTTTTTAATTTGTTATGGGGCATTAGCTCAGCTGGGAGAGCGCCTGCCTTGCAAGCAGGAGGTCAGCGGTTCGATCCCGCTATGCTCCACCATGATGAGATTGAAAGTACTATCTATTATAGTACTTTTTATATTTTATTAGAGTTCTTTCTTACATAAATTTATTATGTGGGGACAAAATAGCAAAGAGGAGGGATTTGTTTATGTTACAAGAAAATGATAATACGGCAAGCTTTAATACCGATAACAATATCGCTAATGAAGCTAATGATGATAAGTTATCAGGCCGCGAGACTTTATTTTCGGTGGATAGTTTAGAGGAAATGACAGCTGATAACATGGCTAAAGCGGAAGCGCGAACTGATGAGGTGCCATTAAGAACAGAGAAAACCGAAGAGTTAGAGGAAAGAGAAAAAACGGAGGAAAATAATAGTTAGTTAAAACTTAATTGGTAAAACGGATTGACTGATTAGAAATATTAAAGACAATACCAATCATTATCATATAGGATAATAAACTGGAACCACCATAACTAATAAATGGTAGCGTAATGCCGGTGATGGGTAATAAACCAATAGTCATAGCAATACTTTGTATTTGTTGATAAACTAACATGCCAAAAACCCCCGCGATTAGGTATTTATTAATATTGCTGATATTTTTGGTAGTTAGATTAAGAAGTTGGTAGTTAAAAAACAGTAATAGAGCAATAAGTAAAATAGAACCAATTAAACCATAATTACTAGAAAAAACGGCAAAAATGAAATCAGTATGGGGTTCGGGGAAATATAAAGGTGTTTTGGCAAAGCCGTAACCAGTTAAACCAGCCGCCCCAATGACAGTAATAGAGTTTTTTAACTGCATACCAATACCGCTGGACCAATCTAGTAATCGATCTAAACGATAAAATAAATTGGTCCCAAATAACTTAATAAATAAATCTTGTTGAAAAAAATATAAACTAATAATAACGGTTAGAGCTAGTATTAAAGAGCCAAAAAAGAAAATAAACCAACCATATCTAATGCCAGAGATAAATAACATGACTAAAGTAATTATTAAATAAATAATAACCATTCCGGTATCTGGTTGCAGAAAGGTTAATATGGTAGGAATTAAAACCAGGATGGCAATATGAGTTAAAAACTTCAATTCCTCGGCGACGGTGGGTTCTTTTTTCCTTTCATTAAAGTTGTTAATAGTATGTGCCAAGGTAATAATTAAAATTATTTTCATAAACTCACTTGGTTGAACGCTACCTATACCGGGCAACATAACCCAGCATTTAGCCCCATTAATAGGGGTCCCAAAGATTAGTAATAATAATAACATTGCAATACCTAATCCATACAATAACCAAACATTTTTATAAATGATTTCATTACCTAGAGACATAATGCTATAAGCAACAATAAATCCGATGATAAACCAAATGCTTTGTTTAATATATAAATCGTGCATCGCCATAGGTAATAACTGCTCCGCACTATAGATGGTGGTAATACTTACTATAGCCATTAATAGAAGAGCCACAAGCAGACCATTATCAACTTTGTATTTAGATAAATTTTTCAATATATATCACCCCATAGACTTTCATATTATATCATGAAACATTTGTAAACTTTTATCATAAAATATAAGGAAAAAGGATGTGATAAGATGGATATGCGAAAACCGAGCCTTTTTGTTAATCCGATAGTAAAAAAAATAACTAATTCACAACAGCTATTTTATTCTAAGCACCAAGATACTAAAACGCAAAAACTTAAAACCAAAGCATCAGTTAATAAAATAACTACTAATATTGAGAAGTTTACGGCTCAAAGTATTGATGAAAAAATAAACTCATTATTGGAATTACCTAAATATTTATATGATTTAGATTTAGAAATAGTAACTAACGCCGAAAACGTGATAACTAAAATAATAGGTAAAAATAAAACTCATTTAATTACCACTGATAATAAATTAATTCCCATAGTGGATATAGTAGATATTAAAGTCAAAAAATAAAAGGCACTAGGCCTTTTATTGAGTAATTAACAAACGCATTCAACGAATGTATCTGGCAAACATTTAATGGCACAGAAACAACATAAGTTAACAGTGAAGAACGAATCGGTTCTCTTAAAGAAACATTTGCCACATTTCTTAATCGGAATTAAAACTCGGAATGTAGCGGTACAAGGTCCTAATTTTTCTAGTCGGAAAACGGTTGAAGTTATGATTGGTTGAGTTTTCTTAGTTGGTTCAATAATTTTTTTGGTACCAGGAAGGTCAAAACTACTTTCATTATCTTCAACCCTGTCAACATCAACCGCGTCACTACCAATACTAATAGTTGGGCATAAATCATCTTCGATTGGCATTGCCCATGGTTCATTATTTTGGGTAAATAACATGATTGGTCGTGTATTAAAAATTTTCTTGTTTGCTCTTGGTCCTAAAAATGGCTTGTCACAAGTATCTAGAACCTCACCAATTTCTTCAACATGTTCTTGAAGTCTAAGTATTACCGCTAAAGTTTCATGTAGGCCACAACAATCTCTGGTTGTTGTTTTAGAATCACACATATATAAATCCACCCCTTCATTTATATTTTCAATAATAAGATATTCTATTATTAAATTATGGTGTGTAGTTAATACCTATGGTGTTAAATATTCAAATGATCTTTAGATTTGGGTTGGTTGCTTTTTTCCCCAAAAATTAGTATAATGTACGCAGGTGATTAAATTGGAATATTTAATAATTATCGTAGTCATGTTAATTATTGCTCTAGCTATTATTAAGGCCAATAAAAAAGATATCCACCTTGAGATGAATAAATTAATTCAGTATTTGGGTGGTATTAATAACATCATCAACTCTGAATATAGTTTTTCAAGACTTAAGGTGACTTTAAAAGATGTCTCCATTGTTGATAAGGACGCTATTCAGCGCTTGGGGGCTAAAGGGATTGTCGAGATTGATAATCAACTTAAGATTGTATTGGGCCCTAGTTCAAAAAAATTAAAAAAGTATATCGATGACCTAAAGTGATAAGATATGTCACTTTTTTTATTTTTTCGACAAAATGTGACAAACTAATTAGATATTATCATATCACCAAGGGGTGATATGATGAACATTATCGAAGGATTATGGTTAGAAGTAATATATATAATTTTCCCGTTATTATGTTATTTATTTTATGTTGCTTATATGCGAAATGTTAATGAGCTTGAAAATAAATTAATACTTGATTTAGCCTTGTTTACTTCTTTATTTTTAAGTATCAAATATGGATATGAGTATACCAATCGTAGTTGGATGGTTTTATTTAATATACCACTATTAATCGCGTATTATAAAGAGAGACAATCAGGTGCGGTTATATTATCTATTTTTATGGGCCTGTATGATGTTTTCATTTTAGAATGGTATCCGCTTTTAATTATTATGGTCTATTCTTTGTATCTAATAATTTATCTTTGGTTAAAGAAAAAAAACTATCCCTTTATTTACTTACTTAATTTATATACCGTTGTTAAAGGCGTTAGTTTACTTTTTTATGTTGATAATTTAATGAATTGTAATTTTATATCCATGGGTAATATATTGGTAATTATGTTGACCTTTTATTTATTAACTTATATAATAATTTCAATCATAAATCAGTGTGAGAACATTATAAATTTAAATATTAATATTAAGCAATTAGAAAAAGAAAAACAATTAAAAGATTCGTTATTTAAAATTACTCATGAAATAAAAAACCCCATTGCGGTTTGTAAAGGTTACTTGGATATGTTTGATGTTAATGATAAACGCCAGGTGGAAAAATATATTCCCATTATTCATCAGGAAATTGATCGGACTTTAATGTTACTAACTGACTTTTTAGATTTTACGAAGATTAAAATTGAAAAAGATATTTTGGATATCCATTTATTAATGGATGATGTTTGTGCTTCGGCTTTATCTTTATTTAAGACAAGGCGAATTAGAACTAGTATTAAAATACCTAATCAAGATTTATATTTTTTAGGCGATTACAATCGCTTAAAGCAGGTTTTTATTAATATTATCAAAAATGCGATTGAAGCGATACCAAATAATAAGCACGGGGTGTTAAAGATTTCCGTTGAACATGATGATAAATGGATTAGTATTTTTATTAAGGATAATGGTAATGGCATTGATCAGGAAATTTTAAGTCGGATTGATGAAGCTTTCTATACGACTAAGAAAAAGGGGACGGGATTGGGATTATTTTTAGCGAAAGAAATAATTGGGGCCCATGGCGGTTTGATTCTGTTTGAGTCAAAAATAAATGTGGGGACCACTGTTATAATAAAATTACCGCGTAATTATTAAAATAAAATCCTATTTTAAAATAGGATTTTTAGTATTTTTGTTTTACTTTAGTTAATAATAAAAGCAATCTGGGTTATTAATGAATATAAAAGGACGCCAGGTTATTTAAGGTATATATTTACCAGATAATATTTAATTATCTTAATAATAAGGATAGTATGGGTAGTATGGATAGTATGAATATGGGTAATAATATGGGTAAGGATATAAAAGACGTCGCGGAAATAATAAACCGGCTGCAAAAGGGAGGAGAAAACCGCCACCAATTCGATGATTATACATAATATCTTAACTCCTTTCCTATTTATTTTATGTGTCAAAGTTAAAAAAGGTGAGGTATATGATAAACGAAAAGTTAAAAAGCTTAGCCGATCTTATTGTCGGATACTCATTAAAAGTAGCTAAAGATGAAAAAGTGTTAATAAGCTGTCAATCGACAAAGTCATTACCTCTAGTTAATTATTTAATTGACGCTATTTGTTTAGTGGCGGGCATTCCTTATGTTGTTATTAGCGATTTAGAATTAAACACTATTCTTTT
>JAQVDA010000052.1 GCA_028698535.1 Bacilli bacterium | reverse complement strand
ATTTAATTTTTAGTGATTGTGATTATGAAGGGATTATTATTAAATTAGATTATTTTAATCATTTACTAATTAATGATAATGTTATTACCGTTGGGTCTGGTTATAACTTAATGAAATTAGCTTTATCGGTATCTAGGCTAGGTCTAACGGGGTTAGAGTTTGCTACTGGAATTCCAGGGACAGTTGGTGGGGCCGTGTATATGAATTCTGGTGCTTATAAAAAAGATATGGGTGATGTAATTAGTCAGGTTAAAGTTTTAACTGGTGATGCAAAGATAATAAATTTAACTAATAAAGAAATGGCTTTTGGTTATCGCTCATCGATCTTACAAGCACATCCTGATTATATTTGTTTAGAAGCGACTTTAGTTTTAAGTGTGGGTGATAAAAAAGAAATTAAGGAATTAATTCTTGACCGTAAAACGCGGCGCTTAATGAGTCAACCACTTAACTATCCAAGTGCCGGTAGTGTGTTTAGAAACCCGCCAGATGATTTTGCGGGTCGTTTAATTGAAGAATGTGGTTTAAAGGGAATGAGAATCGGTGGGGCCTTAGTTAGCACAAAACACGCTAATTTTATTATTAATGATCAACAAGCTACCGCTGCTGATATTCGTCATTTAATTTTATTAGTTAAGCGTAAAGTAAAAGAAAAACATGATGTTGATTTAAAGGTAGAACAGGAGTTTGTTAATTGGGAGTAGAAAGATATGAAGAAAAGAAGAAGGCTTAAAATTGAACGCGTTATCTTAGTTTTTTTAGTTGTTTATTTACTAATTTATTTAAGTGCTTATTTAATGCAAGTTAGTATTCAAAATGTTTTTGTGTTTGGGCAACACCGTTTTTTTGATAATGATCAAACGATTATGGAAATGGCTAATCTTGATGATTATCCAAGTTGTATTTTGACCTCTAGTCGTAAGATAGTAAAGAAATTAGAACGTGATCCACGTATTAAATCGGCCAAAGTAGAACGCCGTTGGTTTTGTCAATTACATCTTTATATTGAAGAGTATCCTATTTTATTTATTAAAAGAAGCGATTATAAAGCGGTTTTAGATACAAATAAAGAAATAGCGCTTGGAAAACAATTAATTACCGCCCCTGTTTTAATAAACCATGTGCCTAGTGAACAATATCCAAAATTAATTAAGGCCATGAAAAAAATTAATCAAGATGTATTAGATAAAATATCGGAAATTGAATATAGCCCTAATAATGTGGATAAGGAAAGATTTCTATTATCGATGAATGATGGTAATTATGTTTATTTAACGCTGACTAAGTATGATAAGCTTAATTATTATTTATTAGTTCTTGAAGAATTAGAAGGAAGACACGGTGTTTTTTATTGGGATGCGGGTAATTATTTTAAAATTATTGATTAATCGGTGCCCCTTTTTCTTTTACAAAAATTACTTGATTATGATATAATGATGTCAAGGATAAGGAGCGATTAGATGAGGAAGATATATGCTGGTATAGATCTTGGTTCTGATAGTATTAAAATAATTGTTTGTGATTATTATAAAAATAAATATAATATCTTGGCTACTTCGCAAGTAAAGTCCCGCGGCATTAAAAAGGGTTTAATCGTTAATATTGAAGAAGTAACTAAAGTTATTAAAGAGGCCTTAAAAGAAGTAGAGGGTATGTTGGGGGTTACGGTTAATAAAGTTATTGTCATTGTCCCGTCTTATTTTGCTGATTTTAAGTTAGTTGAAGGTTATAGTACTATAACTAATGAAGATAAAACGGTTAAAGGTAATGACATTGTTAGAGCACTGCAGGCTTGTGTTTATAATCGTTTACCAGCTGATCGTGAATTAGTAACCGTTATCCCTTTAGAATTTAATGTTGATGATAAACCAGGGGTTCGTGATCCTAAGGGCTTGGTCGGGGCTAAGTTAAATGTTAAAGCGGTAATGGTGACTACGCCAAAGAAGAATGTGTATTCATTAGTTAGTGTTTTAGAAAAAATTGGAATAGAGGTAATTGATATTGTTTTAGGTGGTATTGGTGATTATACTGCCCTACGTTCAACCCCAACTGAAACTTGTTTAGGGGCTGTTGTTAATATTGGGGCGGAAACAACTAATGTTTCTATTTTTAACCGGGGGATCATTATTAAGAATGAAGTAATTCAGTTAGGGGGTCGGAATATTGATAATGATTTAGCGTATATTTATAAATTAGATAAAGCTGATGCCAAGGAAATTAAAGAAAAATTTGCCGTGGCGAATAAGCGTTATGCCCAAATAAATGAAAGCTATCGGGTGATGAATTTATATAATGAAGAGTTAAGACTTAATCAGTATGAAGTATCGGAAGTAGTCTCATCACGAATTGAAGAAATATTAAATTTTGTTAAAAAACAAATAAATCTCTTAACAAATAAGGAAATTAGTTATATAATTGTTACAGGTGGCGTTAGTGAGATGCCGGGGTTTAATGGCGTTGTCCTAGAAGTATTGGGAAAACATAGTTATGTAGCTGATTTAAATATCATGGGGGTTAGAAATAATAAGTTTTCCACTCTCATTGGCGCGATTAAATATTTTAATGATAAATTGATTTTAAGAGGTAAAGATTATTCAATGTTTGATAAAGAAAAAGAAACTGATTTAATTTCGACGAAAAAACAAATTCTTAGTTTTTCTAGCGATTCAGTAATCGGTAAAGTATTTGGTTATTTTTTTGATAATAATTAAGGAGGATATTTATGAATATTGGCTTAGAAATGGATCAATTAGCGAAAATTAAAGTAATTGGAATTGGTGGCGCTGGCTGTAATGCGGTTAATAGAATGATTGAATCAGGCGTTGAGGGGGTTGAGTTTATCGTCGCTAATACTGATTTACAAGTTTTAAATACTTCTAAAGCACATATTAGATTACAGATTGGTAAGGAATTAACCGAAGGCTTAGGGGCTGGTTCCAATCCTGAGATAGGTAAAGAGGCGGCTATTGAATCAAAACAAGAAATAGAAGATGTTTTAAGAGGTGCCGACATGGTTTTTGTTACCTGTGGTATGGGTGGTGGCACCGGAACTGGAGCCGCACCAATTATTGCGGAGATTGCGCAAGGTATTGGGGCTTTAACAGTTGGTATTGTGACAAAACCATTTTCCTTTGAAGGTAAAAAGAGGATGGAGTATGCTTTAATGGGGTTAGAGGAATTAAAAAAGCAAGTTGATACTTTAATTGTTATTCCTAATGATCGATTAAGAGAAATAATTGATAAAACAACCCCAATGTTAGATGCTTTTAAGGAAGTAGATAATGTTCTCAGAAGGGGTGTTCAATCAATTTCTGATTTAATTGCGGTAACTGGATTGGTTAACTTAGATTTTGCGGATGTTAAAGCGGTAATGGCTAATCGTGGTAACGCTTTAATTGGTATTGGTATTGGCATTGGTGAAGATAGAGCGATTGAAGCGGCTAAAAACGCTGTTTCTAGTCCTTTACTAGAAGCCAGTGTGGCCGGTGCTACTGATGCCATTATAAATATCACTGGTGGTGATAGTTTAACCCTATTTGAAGCTGAACAAGCAGCGGAAGTAATTAGAGCGGCCGCTAATACTGATGTTAATACTATCTTTGGAGCGGTTATTAATGAGAATTTAACTGATGAAGTAGTGGTCACTGTCATAGCCACTGGCTTTGAAAACAATGGCGAACCACTTTATAATACCGTTCCTAATAATCGCCGCAATATTAAAATTGATGATGATGATAGTGATGATCCAACGGGAATAGAGATACCGACTTTTGTCAGAAGTCGCAAGTTCTAAAAGTAAAAAAGATAAAGAATATCAAACGGATATTCTTTTTTAATATTTAATTTTTAAATGGATATAATAACCATATAATAATGATATTTGGTTAAGGTGATGACAATATGAAGAATAATAAAGGCTTTACTTTAGTGGAACTACTAGCCGTTATTGTTATATTAGCGGTGATTTTATTAATTGCGGTACCGAATGTTTTTGGTATTATTGATAAATCCCGTAGTGATACTTTAGTATCAAATGCTAAGATGATGGCTTCAGCCGCCCGATTAAAAGTTACTACGACTCCATCATATTTACCAAGTGCTAATTTAAAGGTAAAATCTATTTTATTAACTGATCTAGATTTAGAAAAAATGGATCGTGATCCAGATGGTGGTAGTTATGGCGCTAACTCTTATGTTTATGTAGCGAAGGATGATGCAGGCGTACTTCATTATTATGTTACTTTACAAGGCTCAAAACGAGCTATTAATAAAATAGAGGGCAAAGTGTTAAGTAACGCGGTAGTTGGTAATTCGGATACCGCAGAGGCGGTTGTTACAGTAGGAACAGTTAGTTTAGATGGGGTGGTTTACACCGTTGAATAGAAAACTGATTATCATAGTCAGTCTTTTAATGTAAAGCGGAAAATAATCAATATATTTATTGACAAATTAGTATGGATGTGATAATCTTAAGATGTACAATATGATAATCACAGGAGGTATTAGTGTGAAACAAACAAAAAATTATCGAAAAGGGTTTACTTTAGTAGAATTATTAGCCGTGATTGTAGTATTAGGTATTGTCTTATTAATTGCGGTTCCTAATGTTTTGGGTATTATTAATAATGCTAAGGATGGAGCTTTCAAATCTACCGCTAAAATAGCCGCATCAACCGCCAAAACACAGGCGCTTCCAAATGAATGGTTACCAAATGAGAAAGAATGTATTGTGGTACGTTTAAGTTCGCTAAATTTAGAAGATGTTGATCCGACTATTTATTTAGATTTATCTTATGTGGCGATAGTTAAGCCGACTAATGTTACTGAATATTGGGTAGCCTTAAAAAGTAGCACCAAAACTATTCAATTAACTAATAGTACCGCTGAATTAACGGTTGGAACAGGGGCTTTGTCACAACCATTATCGGATCCGATTGGTGAAAATGATCTTTCAACTATTGCAACAAAAGTGTTTGGTGGTGCTGGCGTTGGCACTTGTACCGCTGTGCCTAAAACACCATAATCTATGTGTATAAAAATAAATATTAGTTAATTAGATGAATGAAAAAAAGTTATTATTTTAATAATAATAATAATAAAGGAAGTTTAAGGAGGAATACAAAATGAAACAATATCAAAGGAAAGGTTTTACTCTAGTAGAATTATTAGCGGTTATCGTAGTGTTAGGAATTATTCTATTAATTGCGGTCTCTAATGTTCTTGGTATTA
>JAQVDA010000051.1 GCA_028698535.1 Bacilli bacterium | reverse complement strand
ATAGCTTAATTTTCTTTTTTTCTAAATCGTCTTGAGTAAATAAATGCTCAGTAACATCAGAGCCTTGTACCTGATAACCTAAATCATGATAAATATGGGCTAAGGCACTCATGCCGGTTCCCTTAATACCAATAAAGTGATATATCATTATCATCATCCCCTCATAGTTTTCTAATATATTCTATGAAGAGAATAATAATAATTATCGCTTCTAATAAAAAGATACTAAATTAATTAGTATCTATAAGAAAATGGCTTGTTTAATTATTAGACTGATACCAAGTAGTCTCTATATCAGCACTTTTACTATGTGGTTCTGGATTAGGTAGAGCTAGTTGAACAATTACTGGTATCTTAAAAGCATTACCAAAGCCCACACAGATTCCCGGACGCAATATTTTTAACTTGCGAACTGTTTCCTCCGCCATATCGGGTACCATATTTTTAATAAATTCAATATCACCGGGATGAATCATTCTAAAGATTAAAAAGTTAGAACATTGTGATAAGGCTGTTTCACTTAATTCTGACGGTCTTTGCGAAACAAGCCCTAATATAATACCATATTTTCTCCCTTCCTTAGTAATACGATCAAATATGTTATATCCTAATAGAAATAAGTCATTATCATTTTGAACATAACGATGGGCTTCCTCTAAAATAATATGAATGGGAAAAGAGGCTTTTTCATTAATACGCACCGCTAAATCATAGAAAAGCTTCGCATATATTTTAGTAATTACTTTCGCAAAGCGATCATCAATATAACTAATATTAAAGTTAACAATTTGGGCCTTTTTACCAGTTGGCATAGTTAATAATTTTCTAATGTAATTATCTTTACTAATATACTGTTCATAATCAAAATAAGTACGATAATCACTATTAATTAATGAGTGTAATCTTACCTTTAATATATTAGCATAATCATATACTTTATCACTCTTTAAGATGCCCTCAGAAATTAAAGAAAATTCAAAAGCTTCCTTTAGATTATCTAAAGTATAAGGGAAACTACCATCCGGTAATCTTAATTCTAGATCATCTTTAATAAAACTAACAATAAATTCAGTCACCAATTGCATCTCATTTAACTTACCATCACGGTCAATAACTAAACATTGTCTTAAGCTTCTAGTATAACCAGGCTGTATTATTTTTGATTCTAAGTTTAACACCTTAGTATTATAAACGGTCAACACCGCAAATATCTGATCCCTAATTTGTGATGGGGTACTACCACTATATAATATTTCTAGTATGGCTCTCGCAATAATATCATTTTTATACACCATGACACTATCTTCTTCTTGAGCAAAAACGCCCACTAATCTTAAAGCCTTTTCAATTATCGCTAGTTGAATATGATTATCGGCCCCTAATAATAAAGCAATATCATCAACCCCTAATAACCAAACAGGAATTTTTAATATCTCGGTATCGGGGAATTTTAAATTAGTGGTATAGGTTTTAAATAACAAATCACCATTAGCATCCTTAATATTCGCAAAAGCATTATGATATTCACCGTAAACATCAAATAAAAAGATATTAGCGTTATTGGGAACCGATTGCTTTTTATAAAAAATATTTTGTAATAATCGCGCAACTGAATAAGATTTACCGCTACCGGTATTACCAAAAATAGCAAAATGATTACTAAAAAAATCATTAATCCGCACATTTACTTGATAATTTTGATATAACGGCATTTCCCCAATCTCTAATTTATTATTCTTAGATAAAGTTAAATTACCAAATATAATACCAAATTCATCTGAATTTATTAATCGGGCTGGATGATTAAAATTCGGTTTATTAATAATACCCGAAGTAAAAATATTATTCTTTATTTCCCCCACTAAAGAAACAGTAGCCTTATCAGCGGTAACGCTCCTTACTTCACCAATAATACGGTTTTCATCAGCTTCAAAAACCACATAATTATTAATTAAATTAATAACACCACTTTCCGTTTCTTCAAGCTTAAGTTCCACAATATCTTCAGTTACTAACCATACCTTGCCAATCATCCCATACCCTCTTTTCATTCTATGCTTATTTTTACCATTCTAAATATTATTATAATATAGATAGGTACAAATGTATATACCACCTAAGTAATTTGTCTATTTAATGTCAAATAAAAAAGAACTACTGTTCTCATTCGGCCACTAGTTCTTATCTTTTAACATCTGGGTTAATAATTTTTTCATTACTTCCTCTTTTTCTGGCCCATCATCTAAAACCTCAACGATTAACTTACCATCTTCTATAACTTCCTTGGCAATAAAAACTTCAACCTTTTTATCTTCTTTCGCAAAATAAATATATTTTTGGTTATTATGATGAACAATGTCAATGACAAAATATTCAGTACCATCATCAAAAGTAACTAATTCATCTTTATTAATCCCCTCATTATTATTAATAGTCATTACTTACTAATCCCCTTCCCTGGTTGTTGATCTTCTAGGTCTTCTAAGGCTTTATATTCTTTGTATTCTTTCATCCTTCCCTCTATTGCTTCATAACTAGCGCGATTAGCTTCATCTTGCCTTTTATTATATTCATCATGTCTTTGTAGTAGTAAATCGCCCCCAAAACCTAAACCAGTCGCTAGTAATACAACGGCCACCAATGTTAAAACTCTACTAGCCGGCTTTTTTTTCTTAGCCTTAACCGTTAAACGTTGTTGTTCTGCTTGCCACTTTTTCCAGTTATATTCCATCATACATTCTCCTTATCAATAATATTATAGCTTATTTTTATAGTCTTTTCAAAAAAATCTAGTTTATAATGTCAAGTAACCTTTATATTATTAAATGCTTAAACAAAAAAAGAGCTTAGCTCTTTTATTCCCATCTTCTATCTGAATCGTTATCGCGATTATTTCTTCGTTCCGCTTTACGACGTCTGCGACAATCACGACATCTTTTTGGTTCATTATCAAAACCTTTTTCACGGTAGAATTCTTGTTCGGAAACTGAAAAAATAAACTCTTGCCCACAATCTTGACAAATAATCTTCTTTTCTTCCATTCTAACCCTCCTTAATTATCATATTTGGAAATTGCAATTCATAAACTTACTTCCTTGATAAAAATTAAGGATAACTGGTTTAGAATGTTAACTCCATTGTCATTTGACATAAACAATTATAGCACACCATTAAGTAGTATGCAAGAACAATGGTACTTAGATGTAACTATAACCTTTAGTATCTAATAATACTATCCTTAAATATTATGCATTATAATTAAAAAGTATATTCATAAACTGTTAAATTTGGTTAAAACTATTATATAAAGGATTTGGTATTAATGAATAAATTGCCACGTAGTGCTTTACAAATTATCACTAATATTAAAGAAGAAAATGGAAACAGTCCTGATTTAATCGTAAAAAAGTTAAATATTAATATTAAAGATAGTATATATTTAGTTAGTTATCAATCTTTAAGTGATGCCTATAAAATAAACGACCTTATTTTACGTTTTATTATTACCAATGTAGTGCCGAAAACAAAATTGTTATTTAAAAATTTACTAACCATTATTAATAAAAATATTCCCAATCGTAATGTTAAAATTATTAATAATTACGAAGAATTATCTTATTATTTATTTAGTGGCTTTAGTATAATTCTTTTTAATAATTATCAAAAAGCTATCGCTTATGAAACTCAAGCTAAGCTTGATCGTGGTATTGCTGAAGCAACTAGTGAACCCGTTATCCAAGGACCAAAAGATGCCTTTAATGAAAATTATGATATTAATATTGGATTAATTAGAAAAAGAATTAAAAGTAACAAACTTTGGCTGGAGGAACATATTGTTGGTTGGGAAACAAAAACTAAAGTAGGTATTTTATATATGAAAGACATCGCCGAAGAAGAATTAGTTAATAGTGTTAGACAAAAAATTACCCAAATAGAAATAGATGGTATTTTTGATGCGGGATTTTTATGTCAATTGATTGAACAAGAATATAAAAGTGCTTTCCCCACTACTTACCGTACAGAACGCGCTGATCTAACCAGTATGCTTCTTCTAGAAGGTCGGGTTATCATTATGGTGGATAATTCTCCCTTAGCTATTATTATTCCCGTCTTTTTAGTCGATTTTTTACACACCGCTGATTGTTATTATCAAAAAGCCCTCCATAATATCTTTATGCGGTTTACGAGATTAATTGCTTTTTTTATTGGTTTACTAGCCC
The DNA here is from genome assembly GCA_028698535.1 of Bacilli bacterium. Classification (GTDB taxonomy): domain Bacteria; phylum Bacillota_I; class Bacilli_A; order RF39; family UBA660; genus JAQVDA01. The sequence continues at coordinate 1,163 of JAQVDA010000051.1, read as the reverse complement.
CCGCTTTTTATATTGCCCTTATTGTTTATAATCAGGAGATAATCCCTGAGGTTTTATTAACTAGTATCATTGGACAAAGAGAACTTATTCCCTTTCCGGCCTTTGCCGAGGCTATTATTTTATTGTTGGCCTTTGATATAATGCGTGAAGGCGATTTAAAAAGTCCTAGTATCTCTAATAATTCTATTTCCATCTTAGGAGCGGTTATTTTAGGACAAGCCGCGGTTACCGCTGGTTTAGTTTCCCCCATTATGGTTATTATTGTAGCGTTAACATCTCTTAGCGCTTTAGTCTTTCAATCCATTCATTTAATTAACGCGATTAGAATATGGCGTTATCTTTTCTTAATTTTTGCCACTTTATTTGGTATGGTTGGTTTTACCTTCTGTGGTCTCTTATTCTGCGTGCACTTATCAAGTATCAAATCTTTTGGTAAACCCTACTTATACCCCTTCGCCCCTTTTAGTTTTGATGGTATCAAAGATTCAGTCTTTCGTATTAAATTAGCTAGTACCAAAAAAAGACCCGACATCTTAGCGGGGAAAAATATTGTTAAACAAGGAGTAAACAAGTAAAATGAAAAAGATATTTATTAGTATGGTGATACTGATTAGTTTTTTATTATCCGGTTGTTATGATTATCGGGAATTAAACACTTTAGCGATTGTTAGCGGTCTAGCAATTGATAAAGAAAATGAAGACTTTGTTATTACCGTACAGGTAATTGGAATTAATCCGCTTCGCCAAGAAGAAGGGAAACAAATTAAACCGATTATTTATGAAGGAAGAGGTAAAACTATATTTGCGGCCTTACGCCGTATGACCTTAGAATCACCAAGAAGATTATTTTTAAATCATCTTGAAATAATTATTATTCAAGAAAAAATTGCCCGTTACGGGGTTAAAAATACCATTGACTTTATTTTAAGAGATTATGAAACCACTAAACAATTCCCGGTTTTAATTGCCAAAGAAGAAACGGCCGCCGAGATTTTAAAAATATATTCGCCGATTGAAACATTAACTTCCCGCAATATCAGTAATAGTATTGACACTAATTCAAAATATGATGGCATTGCCAATAAAATAAATTATGACGAGTTTATTTCTTTATTAATGAAACAAGGCATTCAGCCTATTTTAAATGGCATTGAAATAAAAGG
>JAQVDA010000004.1 GCA_028698535.1 Bacilli bacterium | reverse complement strand
AAGAAAGAATAGATAGAGCGTTATCAAGGCAAAATTATTGCCTTTTTTTGTGTTTTACTATATACTATCTACAGGTGATAAAATGAAAATTAATAGTGTTGACCTCGTTATAAGCGCTGTTAGGCGAAGTCAATACCCTGATGATAATAAACCAGAATTTTTACTGGTTGGTCGTAGTAATGTTGGTAAAAGCAGTTTTATTAATACATTGATAAACCGTAAGAGTTATGCGAAAACATCAAAGATACCAGGGCGAACACAAACTTTAAATTTCTATTTAGTTAATAATGGTTTTTATTTAGTGGATGTACCTGGGTATGGTTATGCGGCCGTTAATAAGAAGAAACAAAGAAAATTTGGTTTGATGATTGAGGAATATTTAGAAAAGCGAAAGCAATTAAAACATGTCTTTATGATTATTGACTTTCGTCATAAACCGAGTGAAGATGATTTGTTAATGTATCATTTTTTAAAGTATTTTGAATTGCCAGTAACGGTTATCGCTACTAAAGCGGATAAGGTTGGCACATCTTTGCATTTTAAACAACGGAAATTAATTTTAGATACTCTTGATTTAGTTTTGGGAGATGAGTTAATCCTTTTTTCAAACGTTACTAAATTAGGTAGACTAGAAGTTTTAGATAAAATTGAACGAGTAATATAGTAAATATCTTTTAACAGTAACCACCTTTATTCATAAAATAAAGATGGTGGTACGGTGAAGATTAAAATAATGAATGTTTACCAAATAGTAATTTATTTAAATAATGATGTCCTTGGTAATGTTGATATTAATAATCCGCAACAACTTAAAAGCTGCTTAAAGCGGATTATAAAGATACTAGATAATAATTATCACCTTAAAATGATTGGTAGTTATAGTGTTCATATTCATTGTAATGAAATATATGGTGTTATTATTGAATTAAACAAAGAAGAGGATGATTCTTTTTTCCATAATGTTATTGATTTACGGATTAAGTTTTACCCGCATAGTGAGATATTATATGGTGTTGAAGATTATTATAATATAGATATACTAGGCAATGAAGTTGATAAATATTACTATCACAATCAGTTTTACTGTCGGATTAAAAATGTTAATCCAGAATCATTAATTAGGTTTTTAGAACATGGGACAATCATATATGGGAAGCAAAGTACGGATATAATAGAACAGGGCCTAAAAATTAAATAAGAAGGTGACACAATGAAATTACCTACGGTAGCTCTTGTTGGTAGACCCAATGTGGGGAAATCAACTATATTTAATCGATTGGTTGGTCGTCGGGTATCAATTATTGAAGATATTCCTGGTATCACTAGAGATCGTATTTATGGACAAGCTTCTTATTTAGACTATCGTTTTAATGTTATTGATACAGGTGGTATTGATATTAGTAAAGACTTATTTAATGATGAAATAAAAGTGCAAACGGAGATTGCTATTGCGGAAGCTGATTTAGTTATTTTTATCGTTGATGGTAAAGAAGGTTTAACAATTAATGATTATGCCGTTAAAGATATGTTGAAAAAAGCTCATAAAAAAGTAATTGTAGCCATTAACAAGGTGGATAATAAGCAAGCTGAAGCAAACAAATATGATTTTTATGAATTAGGTTTTACTAATTATGTTTTTGTTAGTGGTGAACACAATATCGGCATTGGTAAACTATGTGATATGATTATCTCCCACTTCAGTAAGCAAGATTATAATGATTATGATGAGACCATTATTAAATTTTGTGTCGTTGGTAGACCAAATGTTGGTAAAAGCAGCTTAATTAATGCTTTGTTAAACGAACAACGTGTTATTGTTAGTGATCAAGCCGGAACCACTAGAGACGCCGTAGATGTAATGTTTACTTACCAAAAGAATAGATTCGTGGCGATTGATACCGCTGGTATTAGAAAAAGGAACAAGATTTGGGAACGAATTGAAAAATATAGTGTGTTAAGGGCGATGAAGGCCATTGATCGCAGCGATATTTGCTTAGTGGTAATTGATGCATCAGTTGGTATTATGGACCAAGATAAACATATCGCTGGTTATATAAAGGAAGCCGGCAAGGGAATAATAATAGTGGTTAATAAGTGGGACTTAGCCACTCAAACTAAGAAAGATTTTCAAACGCAAATCAGAAATCAATTCCCTTTTGTAGCGTATGCTCCAATGGTTTTCCTATCGGCGATCACTAAAAAAGAGCTTCATACTTTGATGCCTGAGATTATCAAAGTTGGCGATAATATTAAAAGAGAAATTAAAACTAGTCTAATAAATGATGTTATTACGGATGCTTTTATGCTTAATGCACCACCTTCATATAAAGGCCGTCGCTTAAAAATTTATTTTGTTCATCAATCGGGGATAAAGCCTCCCAAGTTTACGTTAAATGTTAATGATAAAAAACTGGTTCATTTCTCTTATCACCGTTATTTAGAAAACAAAATAAGGGAAAATTTTAATTTTGTTGGGACACCCATTATTTTACAATTTAAGAATAAGCGGGATGAATAAAAATAACATCTTAAAAACCGCCTCATATAATAGAAGAGGAGGTTTGAATATGTTTAATTTTAGTGAGAGTCTTTTTGATAAAATTGAGAAAAAAACTAATGTTAGTAAGGAAACTATATTAAGTTTGGCTAATAAGTTACAACAAGGGAATTTAAAGGATGAGACCACATTAAGAAATTTAATAAATGAAATAAGCGCGATGACTGGTCGGAAAATATCTAAGGATAAGGAAGATCAAATAATTAAAGCCATCATGGATGATGATATCCCGGAAAATTTAGATGATTTGCTTGATTAAAGATTAAGTAAGTAAAAACATTAAATTTATTAATGTTTTTTTCATATAACCCTAAACCCCAGCATAAAGTTTTATTGATAAGCTATATGAAAGTAGGGGTATGATGGAAAAAATAGACATTATCAAAAATATAGCCGAAAGAACTGGCGGCGATATTTATTTAGGGGTTGTGGGAGCGGTTCGGACTGGGAAGTCAACTTTTATTAAGAAGTTTATGGAGGCCTTAGTGGTTCCTAATATTGAGGGTGAGTATGACCGTAAAAGAGCATTAGATGAAATGCCACAAAGTGCCGCCGGCAAAACAATTATGACGACAGAACCTAAATTTATTCCTAATATCGCTGCCAAAGTAAAAATAGACGACTTTACCGCTAATGTTCGTCTTGTTGATTGTGTTGGTTATGTTGTTCCAAGTGCGAAGGGATATGAGGATGAAAATGGTCCACGGATGGTTAGAACCCCCTGGTATGAAGAAGCAATTCCTTTTATTGAAGCGGCTGAAGTTGGCACTGAGAAAGTTATCAAGGATCATTCAACTATTGGGGTTGTCATTACTACTGATGGTTCAATTGGCGAAATACCAAGGAATGATTACTTAGAGTCAGAAGAAAGAGTTATTAATGAATTAAAAGAAATTGGTAAACCTTTTATTGTTCTTTTAAACTCAACACAGCCAACCGCCCCAGAAACAATACAACTTGGATTAGAACTGCATGAAAAACATAATGTTCCGGTCTTACCAGTAAATATAGAAATAATCAGTGAAAAAGAAATATATGATATTTTAAGAGAAAGCTTATATGAATTTCCGGTTTTAGAAGTAAAAGTTAATATGCCGGAATGGATTAGTGTTTTAAATCCTGATCATTATCTTAAAAAAGAATATATTGAAAAAATAAAAGCTAGTGTGGTAACAATTGATAAAATACGCGATGTTGAAAATATAACAAACCACTTTCTTGATATTGACTCTATTAATAAGGCCTATCTATCAGAAGTAAATACGGCCACTGGGGAAATTACTATTAATTTACATGCTCCTAACCACTTATATAATGAAATTCTAAAAGATATTGTGGGAGTTGATGTTAAAAATAGAGCGGAACTATTATCCTTATTTCAATATTATAATGAAGCCAAGAAGGAATATGATCAAATTAAGTATGCCCTTAAAATGGTTAAGCAAACGGGCTATGGGGTAGCGTCACCAACCTTAGCCGATATGAAACTGGAAACACCCGAAATAGTAAGACAAGGTTCTAGATTTGGTATTAAATTAAAAGCAGTGGCACCATCAATCCATATGATAAGAGTAGATGTTGAAAGTACTTTTGAACCAATTATTGGCTCCGAAGTACAAAGTAAAGAACTAATTAATTATTTAATGAAGGATTACGAAGAAAATGCCGATAATATTTGGAAGTCAGAAATCTTTGGTCGTAGTTTAGATGTTATTGTTCAAGAGGGTATTCAAGCTAAAATATCGTTAATGCCAGATAATATTAGATATAAATTACAAAAGACTTTAGGTCGTATTGTAAATAAAGGATCCGGCAACCTAATTGCCATTATTATATAAAAACAGGGAGTTGAATAATAACCCATTAAATACATCTATGGATTACCACGGATGTGTTTTCTCTTTTAATCAGTGATATTTCTTTATTTATTAACAAGACTATAATATAATAACAATAGAGGTACACATATGAAAAAGCATGTTCATATTAAACCATTATTGTTATTTAGTGTTCTGACTTTAGCCTTAGTATTTATTGGTATCACTACCAATAATTTATTTGGTTCTACTACTGATTGGTTATCTCAACATACAGTATTTCCAAGTTACTTCAGGGATTTATTTTATGAAACTAAACGATTAGTTCCTAACTTTGCTTTTAATATCGGTGCAGGCCAAAATATTTTTTATTTTTCCTACTATGGTTTATTTAACCCTTATATTTTGTTATCTTATTTTTTTCCTTTTATTAACATGGTAAGCTATCTTATTATCATTAATATTCTAATTGTTATTATGAGTAGTTTTTTGTTTTACGAGTGGTTACTTAAAAATCAATTTGAATATCGTCTGGCTTTAATAACGAGTCTTATTTTTTTACTAATCAACCCTTTAATTTTTCATGCTCACCGCCACTTTATGTTTATTAACTATATGCCTTTTCTTATCTTAGCACTAATTGGTGTTGATGACTATTTAACAAAAGGTAGCCGTTGGCTTTATACTTTGAGTGTTTTTTTAATGATAATGACTAGTTATTATTATTGTCCTGGTGGTATTTTAGTTATCCTTATTTATGGTGTTTATAAATATATAACTATCCATAATAGAATCACCTTTAAACGGCTACTTAAAGATGGCATACAATTTATTAAACCGATTATTATTGCTTTCTTGATGGCCGGTATATTATTAATACCTACTTTAATGGCTATTACCTCTGGACGCGTTAATATTACTAATAATTTTGACCTTTATTCTTTATTAATACCTCATTTTAATATTGAAGCTTTATTATACAGCCCTTATTCGTTAGGATTTACTAGCGTTGTTTTAATCGCCTTAATAGCCTCTTTAATAACTTCTAAAAAAGAACGTTTATGGCTAGGTTTTACCATTATTATTTTAATTGCTATCCCTTTTTTTGCTTATTTTCTTAATGGCACTTTATATATTCGTAATAAAGTTTTTATCCCCTTTGCCCCTTTAATTGGCTTGTTAATTATCCTTTTCTTACGTGATTTAAAATTAAACAAGCTTAATTTGCCAAAATTGTTAGTAATGTTAATCGGACTAATTATTATATCTTTTTTGACAGGTTATCGGAACGCCATTTTTTATATTGATATATTAGCGACCCTAATAACCTTAATATTATGTCTTTATTATCAAAAATTATCTTGTTTATATGTTGTCTTATTAGTTATTGCGTCTATTTCAAGCCTTATTGCCGGACAAAGTGAAAATTATGTTAGTCGGGATTTATATCATACCGCTTTTTCTAAGCGTGATGAGCAAATAATAAAAAAAGTTATTAAGCAAGATCAAAGTTTTTACCGGATGAACAATTTAATTGGTAACACTGGTATTACTTGTAATAAAATTTATGACCCCCGCTATTATCAAACTTCACTTTACTCATCTACCCATAATGCTTATTACCAAGAGTTCTTTAATAATATTATGTTAAACGCTATGCCTCATCGCAATAGTATTATTGCTGCCCAAACCAATAATATTATGTTTCAAACCTTAATGGGGGTTAAATATATCCTTACTGATAATAATGTGCCAATTGGTTTTGTTAAAATAGATAGTAATGATGTGTTTGCCATTTATAAAAATGATAATGTCTTACCTCTAGGTTATGCCTCATCATCATTAGTAGGTCAAAATAGATTTGCTAAACTTAAATATCCGTACACCGTTGAAGCCTTAGTTAATAGTGTCGTGGTTAATCAGGATATTGATCAAACGCTTACATCTTATCTACAACCTTTACACGCTAGTTATCAATATGTTAAGGGTGATTCTCTTACTATCACCAAAAGTAATGATACCGTCATTATTGACGCTAAAGAGAGTGATAATATATTATTATCGTTAGATCAACCCTTAAATAATAAGATTCTCTTTATTCGATTTAATGTAGTCGAGGCTCCTAGTTGTAATAAAGGTGATATCAGCATTACTATCAATAATATTACTAATAAGCTTACTTGTCGCAGTTGGATTTATTTTAATAATAACTATGGCTTTGAATACGTGATATCCTCACCAGGGGAGATAAAAGATTTAAATATTTTGTTTTCTAAAGGACATTTTGTTATTGAAGATATAAACCTATATACACTTGATTATAACTATATAAAAGATATCAATAAGCGGGTTGACCCATTAGTGATAGACTTATCTGATACCAAGGGGGATAAAATAACCGGGCATATTAAGGTTACTAAGGATGGTTATTTAGCGACGACGATTCCTTATGATAAAGGTTTTACTATCCTTGTAAATGGGAAACCAATAAAATATGAAAAGGTTAATAAAGCTTTTCTCGGTTTTCCTATTAAGAGGGGTAATTATAAAATTGAAATAATATATAAGGCTCCCGGTATTAATTTGGGTATTATCATGAGTTTGCTTGGGTTTTTATTATTTATTTCTATAATAATTACAGATAAAAGAAAGAAGGTTTAAAATGCAGTTGTCAGTAGTTGTCCCTTGTTATAATGAAGAAGCCATGATTGTTCTTTTTTATCAAGAGACTCAGAAGGAATTACAAAAACTTAATATTAATTATGAATTAATTTTTGTTGATGATGGTAGTATAGATGGGAGCCTAAGCTTATTAAAAAATCTTAATAAAAAAGATAATACTATAAAAATTATTAGCTTTAGTCGTAATTTTGGTAAGGAAGCAGCCATGTTAGCGGGTCTTGAGAAAGCTAGTGGCGATTATGTTGTTATAATGGATGCCGACTTACAAAATCCACCGCATTTATTAAAAGATATGTTAATTATTCTTAAAACAAATGAGTATGATTGTGTGGCGGCTTATCGGAAATCAAGAGGTCATGAATCAATTTTTAAATCAATCTTCTCAAAATTATTTTATAAAATAGCTAACTTAATGACGGATATTAAAATGGCTGAAGGCGTTAGTGATTACCGTATGATGAACCAAAGTGTAGTTAAATCATTATTATCCATGAAGGAATATCATCGTTTTACCAAAGGGATGTTTGCTTGGGTTGGTTACAAAACTAAGTATTTAACTTATGATAATGTTAATCGCCAAGCAGGCAGAACCAAATGGAGTATTATTGGCCTTTTTAAATATGCCTTTAGTGGTATCATATCCTTTACTATACTCCCGTTGCGCATAGCTATTTTTTTAGGTCTCTTAACAATATTAACGGGTTTAATATATACCATTATTGTTATTATTAATGGTAATGTTGTTAGTGGTTCGATTATTATCAGCATGTTATTGTTTTTAGGTGGTTGTCAATTATTAGTCCTTGGTATTATAGGTGAATATTTAGGGCGCACTTATTATGAAACCAAAAGAAGACCCCATTATATAATTAAGGAGTATATTAGTTATGATAAATAAAATTCGCCACACTTTTTTCACTCCAGAGTTTATTAAATTTGTTATTGTGGGCACAATTAATACCATTAATCATAATATCATTTATTTAGCCTGCTTAACGTGTTTAAATTATCTCATCGCCAATTTTATTGCTTTTATCATTAGTATGATTATTTCCTTTTTCCTTAATTGTTACATTACTTTTAAGGTTAAACCAACTATTAAAAAGTTAGTTATTTTCCCGTTAACAAATTTACCTAATTTATTCTTCCAGACCTTCGGTATATATATAGTAGTAGAGTTAATTAAGATTCCCAAGGAATATGGCGCTTTAGTAACTGCTCTTTTAGCGGTCCCTTTTACTTTTATGATGATGAAATTAATTTTAGAAAGAGATAACTTTTTCTGGTTAAAAAAATATCGGAATAAAACCTTTAACAAGTAACGTTATTTAATATAAAATTAACAAATCTTTATTTTTAAGTTAGCTTTCTAAGAAAAGTTAATCTAAGCCAATATATATAGCTGTATATCATGTAAAGGATGCCTTTTAATAGCGATTTTATCAGATATTATGATAAAAAGTGATAAATATTGCTTTTTTTCTTACTTTTCAACAAAAAACATTGCTTTTAGTGGAAGAAAGTGCTATTTTATATATGTAAGCATAGTATGCTTAATAGAAATAATATGGGAGGTAATATTATGACAAAGGCAGAATTAGTTCAACAAATCGCAGAAGGAGCAAAACTTACCAAGGCAGCTGCTAATCGTGCATTAGATGCGTGCTTAGGTGGTATTACTGGAGCTTTAAAGAAAGGTAAGAATGTTCCGCTAGTAGGTTTTGGAACTTTTAAAGTTACTAAGAGAGCTGCTCGTACTGGTCGTAACCCACAAACTGGTGAACCAGTAAGAATTCCTGCTAGAAATGTTGTATCATTCAAAGCTGGTAGTAAATTAAAAGATGCAGTAAATTAATAAAGAGCCTAAATGGCTCTTTTTTTTATTTTAAATTAACGGTCTTAATTCGGTTCTTTTTATTTCGTAAAAATAAGAAGAACTTCGGAAAGCGATTAATTAAAATGTGTTTTAGGCGAACAATAATATTGTCTTTAACGCTATATAATAATACTAATGTTCTTCTAGGTGTTAGGGGACCAGTGAAGGTAAAATCTAAGATTCTTTCGACTAATTTTCTAAACTTGGTTTCCCTTTTAAAACACCATTGATATAATCTTACATAAAAACCAAAATAATTTGCGGCAAATAAAACATGGTGATCAGGAAACTGTGGTTGTTTAAGATATACTTTGGTTTTCGGTGTTATGTCTCTTAAAAAGCCCGCTTCTTCGGCAATTTCTTTTAGTTTAGTCATGGGATAAGGATAAAAGATATTCGGTATCATTTGATCACTCTTTAATTTGGCGTTTAATTTTACCGTTTCTAGAGCCTTATGTAAATCCTCATATGGTAGCCCTAAAATGTTATAAGTTAACACGGTAATTTTATATTTATTAAACCAGTTAGAAGAATTAATCATTTGTTCATCAGTGGTATAACGGCGTAGATATTTCTTCCGTATTTCTTTATTCCCTGATTCTAGACCAATATCAATGGTATAACAACCAGCTTCTTTCATCCGACGGACGGTATCTTCGGTGACAATATCAAAGCGTAGGTTACAGGTAAAGAGTAATTTTACCTCTTTAGTATATAAATCAATAAACTCATCAAACCATTTTGGAAACATATTAAAAATGGCATCACGGAAACAAATATATTTAATATTTGGATATTTTTTAAGTATTTCCTTAATTAACTGAATTGATTTTTTGGGGCTTCTAAAACGAGCATATTTACCCTTATTAGGATATATATTTCTAAATTGCGAGTTACCACAATAAGTACATGAGTAAATACAACCGCGACTTAACATAATAAGAGCTGTATCGGTTTTAGTAGATGATAAATTTTTATAATCAAATAATTCAATATCGGGGAATGGTAACTCATCTAAATCCTCAATTAATGGTCTAACGGGATTTTTGATTATTTTGCCATCTTTTTTAAAATAGAAACTTTTTATTTTATCAAAGTTTTTCCCAGCTGCCATTTTATCCATTAATTCAAGGGTTGGATATTCTCCCTCACCAACACAAACGGCATCTAATTCTTTAATATTCATAAAATCCTCAGGCACTAAAATAGCGTGATAACCACCAGCGAAGATAAAAACTTTTTTATTTGCTTCCTTAGTCCATTTAACTAGTTTTTTCACATAATTAAAAATCGTGGTCCGGCAACTAAAACCAATTAAATCAATTTTACCGTATTGTTTTAATCGCGCCTTATATTCTTTTTCATTAAATCCTTTATCAATATGTAATAACGAAACCTTATGTCCGCCGGCTTTAACGACGGCGGAGATAGACGCTAAACCTTCACTATAATTTCCGCCACTACTTACTTTGGCGGTACTCCCTTCAATAAAATCGGGATATACTAATAATAAGTGTAACTTTTTCTTTTTCATAAAAAACTCCTTACTTTCAATAAATTTATTATATCATTATTATTTACCCTTGCAAATAATAAGCGTTAATATTATCGGTATTGTTTACAATGGTTAATTTTAATTATTACAATTTATTCATGAGCCCTTTAATAACTTTGCTTTGTTTGTTATAATTTTAATGAAGTATTAATTTAATGTTCCTAAGTAGAAATTAAGATTTGTTAAATACGAAATTATTCCCTTAATAGATTTGTCTTTGTATTAATAAATATATTAATTATAAAAAATTAGCTAATAGGTTAGGTGGTTTTATGTTAAAAGTTATTAAAGAAGTATTAACCAAAATAGAAAACAAGGGTTTTCAGGCCTATGTTGTTGGTGGTTTTGTCCGGGATTATTATTTAGGCCAAATAAGTAATGATATTGATATATGTACCAGGGCCAAAATTACCGACCTTAAGGATATCTTTCCACAAATTGTATCAATAAACAAAGAATATGGTTCAGTTGTAATAGAATATAAAAAACTAAAAATACAAATAACAACGTTTCGGAAGGATATAGCTTATCATCGACAGTTAAAACAGATAAAGGCAGAATATGTTTTAACCTTAGCCGAGGATTTAAAAAGACGGGATTTTACCATTAATACTTTATGTTTAGATAAAGATCTCAATATTATTGATATGTTTAATGCAAGAGAAGATCTTAATCATAAAATAGTTAGGACTTTAGGTAACCCGGATACTAGATTAAAGGAAGATTCCCTTAGAATTCTTAGGGCTATTAGACTGGCTACGGTTTTAAATTTCTCTTTAGATAGTAAACTAAAGCAAGCTATTAAAGATAACAAAGAGTTATTATCATCCTTATCTTTCTATCGCCAAAAAAATGAGTTAGATAAAATTTTTGCCAGTGCTCATGTTAAATATGGGCTTAACTTACTGCAAGAATTTAAACTTGATAAGGAATTAAAATTAAATTTAAAGCCGGTTGTTGTAACTAGTAATTATTTGGGAATATGGGCTCAACTAGATTGTAATCAGTATGAATTTACTAGTGAGGAAGCCAAAACCATAATGATTATAAATAAATTAATAAGGTTAGATTTAACGGATCCTTATGTTCTATATAAACATGATCTTAAATGGCTTAAAATAGCGAGCGAAATTAGAAATATGGCTTGGTCTAAGGTTCTAACACAATATCAATCATTGCCAATTAAAAGTAGTAAAGAAATAAAGATTAGTTTTACTGATATTGAAGACATCCTGAAAGTTAACGATAAACGACAAATTAAGCAAATATATAATGATATCGAACAAAAAATATTATATAATAAATTAAACAACAATTATCTAACCTTAAAGAACTATATATTAAAAAAAAAGTGATAATAGAGAGTGGTGTTTATTTTGAAAACAAAGAAGATGATTGAATTTATGAAAATGGGTTATATTATAATTCCTAAATTCTTTTTAAAACAATATAAAACAATGAATCTTAATGCCGATGAATTTTTATTATTAGTTTATTTAGTGAATGAAGGCGGTCGGGTTCCTTTAAATATCAATCAATTAACTAATGATATGGGTTTAAATAATAACGATTTATTAACTTTGATTCACCATTTGAGGGAAAAAAAACTAATTAATGTGGTTGTAGAAAAAAAGGATAAGAAGGTTATTGGTGAATACTTAGTGGTTGATGCTTTTTATAATAAAATGGGTATGATGGTTATTGATTATCTTAATAATGATAATATGGCGAGTGAAACAAACAATATATATGAAAGTTTTGAAAAGGAATTTGGTCGTACGTTGTCGCCGATGGAGTATGAGATTATTAAAACATGGCTAGAAAAGAACATCAAAGAAGAATTAATTATCGGGGCCCTAAAAGAAGCGGTTTATAATGGGGTTTCCAATTTGCGCTATATTGATAAGATTTTATATGAATGGGGCCAGCAAGGCTTTAAAACGCTTCAAGATGTAAAAAAACATCATCGTAAGTTACAGACTCCTAAAACTACTAAAAAAGAAGTGTTTAGTTATAATTGGTTAGAAGATGATGTCTAATAAAAAAAGAGTTATCTCTTTTTTTTATGGAGTAATAGTTTCTTCTGGATTTTCTTCCGGATTTTCTTCTGGGGTCTCTTCTTCAACTGGTTCATAAGAAATAGTTGTTTTCACTCCGTCACTTTGATTTGCTTTTAGTTTTGAAAATCCTGTTTTTATAACATACGTCGCACTTGTTGCTGGTGCGGGATGACTATAAGTATTGTCCTTAGTAAAAGCAATAAAGGTTAATTCTTTTGTGGTTGGATTTTCTAAATAAATATTATATCCAAATTCTCCTAAATAACTATTATTAAAGGTATTATAAATACCAAGATATTTATTAATATGATTTCCGTATAATGCTTTATAGTGTTCAAGAAAGAACCTTTCAGTTAAGCATTCCGGTGCTGGAACACTGTCCCAAGTTATCATAAACTCGTTACTAGCACTAATATATTGAGCTTGTAAATTCGCTACATCAGTTGTTATTTTATTAAAGCGCGGTGATATTTCCGTTGGTTCGGTTCCCTTCTTAAAATATTCACTAACAATCATATTTTCTGGTGTATATGGACTTGGTAACATTGCTGGATAAGTTTCTTTTTCCACTTGAATACGTACAACACTATTAGTTGTAGGGAAGGGTTTATTATTTTTCTCAAAAACGCCATTAGCCACTGTTCTAAACAAGGCGTTTCTTTTCCCATAAGAACCACTATTATTAACATATTTTCTATCTATCTTCTCATACCCATACCAAAATGAAAGTACATAATCAGGGGAGTAACCAATAATCCAAAGGTCATTAATGGCCCCCCAGGGTAGATTATATCTCCGATAGGTATCATCATCAAAGTTAGTAGTACCTGTTTTAGCAGCCAATCTTACTCCCGATATTCTTAAAGCACTATTAAACCCGCGATCAATTGATCCAAGCAAAACATCATTAATCATAAAAGCAGTTGATTCACTCATAACTTTGGTTCGTGAGTATTTAAACTCCTTGATAGTTCCGCTTTCTCGATATTCAATTTTATTAACACTATGTGGTTCAGTATAATACCCACCGTTAGCAAAAGCGGCATAAGCGCCACCTATTTCAACGGGGGAAGTACCATTATATCCGCCAATAGCGTGGGCCTCGTGGAGAGAATTACCTGATATTTCGGGTTTTAATCCCAAACTTTTAGTAAAATCAATAACTTTAGCTTTGTTAACTTGTTGAAAAGCTTTTAACGCCGGTATGTTCCGCGAATAATCTAAGGCGACCCTTAAAGTAGTTAAACCCATATATTTACTATCCCAGTTTTTAATACGTCCCCCATCACTATATGCATAGGTATCATCTAGAAAAGGCGTATAAGTTGACCAGTTATTGTATTCCATTCCTGGTCCATATTCAAAAAGCGGTTTAGCGGTTGAACCTGGTTGTCTATTTATCATGGTGGCAAAATTAAAACTACGTTCATCAGTAATATTACGATTAGCACCAACCGCTACAATTTTACCATCATGAGTATCAATAAGAGCCAGACCAGCTTGAACAACATCATTTTCAAATGTATATATTTCCCCGGTCATAACCTTATTAATATGTATTTGTTTGGCTCTATCCATATTAGTATATATTTTCATAGGAACAACATATGGATTATGTTCTGTTTTATCAATTACTTCAGCTACTACTGTATCAATATAACCTTGAAATTCTGAACGTAATCCTAAACCTTTTCCTACTAGTAAGGACTCTACCGAAACAGAATTAGCTATTTTTTCTTCTTCCGCATCAATATAGCCGTGTTTTCTCATTAAATATAACACGGTTTTCCTTCTAGCTTCAGCCCGTTCAGGATATAGATAAGGATCATAAGCACCTGGGGCTTGGAATAACCCGGCTAATAAACTAGCCTCGGCTAGATTAACATCTTGAACTGATTTATTAAAGAAGGTGCGCGCTGCTTGTTCAACGCCATAAGAATTGGAACCAAGGAAAGGGGTATTAACATAAAATTCTAGTATTTCTTCTTTTGTATACTTCTTTTCTAATTTGAAAATGGATAAATAAATATCGGTAAATTTACGAATTAAATTCTGTTCTAAAGAGGTAAAATTATTTCTCACCACTTGCATTGATATGGTTGAGGCGCCCCCAGCACCTTTATTACCTAAAGCTTGGCCAAGACTAGCTCTAATAAATCTAGGTAAATCAAAACCATTATGTTGATAATATCTAGAGTCTTCGGTTGCAATAATCGCATTAATTAATACTTGGGGTAAAACATCATAACTAACTTTTTCACGGCGTTCCATTCCTAATTTTGTGATTACTTCATTATCCTGATCATAAATGATAGTTGATTCTTTACGATATAGGTTTTCTGGATTAAAGTTTGGAGCGGTAATCATAATATAGACAGTTAAAATGCCGAAAAAGACTAAAATAATTAAGCCAATAGCGACTCCCCCCAACAAAATAAAACGGCCTAACTTCTTACGCCCTTTTTTGGTTTTAAGTTTATCTTTAATAAAAGGATATAGTGTTATAAAAATACCAGTAATAGTTATAAAAATCAAACCGGGTATTTTACCAATTTTTAAGAAAACAAAAAGGCTAGCTAGTAACGCCGTTATTATTACCACTATCTTTGTCTTATTTTTACTAACTATTCTTTTTATTTTTGTTTTAAGTTTAACCATTTAACTCACCACCAAAATATATTTTATCTACTACTTCTAAATAATCCAACCGGGGATTATATTTTTCTGATATCAAATATCCTTTTTCCATAAAAAACGATATTGGTAGCGATCTTCTTTTGTTTTCGTTAAGAAAGGAAATAAAATCTTCGCCCTTCAGTAGGAAGTTTTGCTCCCTCTGGACAAATCTTATAATGAGAAAAGAAATACCGCCATGCTCAATTACTTCTTTAATATGATTAATCTGATGGGTATGAATATTGGTTAAGGGAAAACTAGTGTTACTTTTTGTCTCCTTAGCTTCAAAGTCAATATATTTACCCTGATAAATACCATTATAGTCAGTCGTTGATGGGGCCTTAAAGAAAGCTTCTTTAATAATGACCTCCTGTCGGCTTTTATAATTAACCTTCGTTATTTGAATTGGCGTTGGTTTTTTATGAATAATCGCTTTTTTGATATCGCGATAATATTGGTTAGTTATATTAATATCGTTTTCCAATCCAGTACCTCTATTACCATAATTAATGTTTTTTGCAACTGGTTGTTTAATACCGCCCGGATATTTCATAACATCACCTATTGGTATTATACTATAAATATATTGTTTTTTCTAGAAAATTAGTCGTTAATGAAAAATTATTAACTCCAAATTTTAACTAGTTTTGTCGAAACTAATGAATTATATTCGTGCCTATGCTAGTATCCTAACAAGGAGATTAAATTATGGATATATTATATATAACATTAGTAATTGGAGAAATAATACAAGATTTGGATTATATTAAATTAAAAATGTATACTACAGTAACAAACATAATTAATTAGGCTTTTGGCATATGATTTATTAGATGTTATAGCGTGACAATGAAGTAATGCTACATTTATTTTATAGATTTTTATAATTATACCTATGATATTAAAGTTAATATCTAATTTTTGAGTTTGGTAGTAAAAAAAGTTAGTGATTGCTTGACGCTCATATCTTCATTATAAATCAGCGGCTAATAGTGAAAAAGGATAGGTAATGGTGTGTATATAAGTTGACAAAAAGCGTTTTTTTTGGCACAATATATGCATAGTGAGGTGGGACAATGTATCACGATCAAATAATTTTGTCGCCGCAAGATATTTTAGAAAAAGAGTTCAAAGTTGATACCAGAGGTTATCGCCTAAAAGAAGTCGATAAATTCTTAGATTTAGTCATTAGTGATTATGAACAATTTTTAAAAGCAATTGAGCGTATGGAACAAGAGAAAAAAGAACTTCTGGAAGAAAATATTAAGTTAAAGACTGAACTTAGAAATATTAAAATGAAAGTTGAATTAGCTAAGCAGGGCGAAAAGGAAATTACTAATGTTGATATATTAAGACGCTTATCTCACTTAGAAAAAATTGTATTTGGAAAAGATGAATAACAATATTTGGGCAAACGCTGTATAGCTATTTATAGTTATATAGAGGAAAGTCCATGCTCGCACAAACTGTGATGTTTGTAGTGTTCATGCTTAGGGAAAAAATAACCTAAGGCAGCGTTAATGCTGACGGCTCCTTAAATAACCTAAGTCAAATGATAAGGTTATTAGGTATAAAAGTGCCACAGAAACGAGTTATCCAGGAAACAGGATAAATGAAACGTTGGTAAACCCCATGAGCGAGAAACCCAAAATATGGTAGGGGAACTCTGGCGGAGGAAAAGAACTCCAATAGGGATGAATTATATATTCATAGATAAATGTTTGCCACCTTTAAAAGGTTACAGAACATGGCTTATAAAATATTGTTATTTATCTTTTCGATTATAAAGAGGTGTTATTTTGAAAGAATTGGGTCAGAAGTTAAGAGAGGTTAGGGAAAAAACCGGCATTACAATTAAAGAAGCCGCCCAAGATTTAAATCTTAGACCTAGTCAATTAGAAAATATTGAAGCCGGTAATGTTAAGGCCTTTAAAGATGTTTTTTATTTAAAATGTTTCTTAAGGGATTATGCAAAATATCTAGGCCTAGATTATGATAAAATATTAACTGAGTTTAATGAGTTTTTATTTGATTACACATCTAAAATTCCTATCGGCGATATTAAGGCAGCTAGACGCCAAAAAGAAGAACAAGAAGCTAAGCCAAAAAAACCAGTTATTTCTCCATATACTCAACCCAAGAAAAAGAAGAACCTAAGGATAATATTAAGCTTCATCCTTGCTTTGATATTATTAAGCATCATTATTTATTGGTTACTAAGTAACCAGGGCCTTAATAACTTTATGTTACTAACCGAAATATATAATAAAATAAAACAATAGGAGTGTGTCAAAATGAATTTACCTAATAAATTAAGCTTGTTTAGGGTTATACTTACTTTTATTATCATTATAATATTAACTTTTCCTTTTTATACCGTTAATATTGAGTTTCCTCTTATATCAATTGAGGGAATTATCATGGATACTAAATATATAATTGCGGGCATAATCTTTGCGATTGCTTCTTTAACTGATACATTAGATGGTTATATTGCTAGAAAGTATAACCTAATTACTGATTATGGTAAGATGTTAGATGCGATTGCTGATAAAATTTTAGTTAATTCTGTTTTAATTATCCTCAGCGGCGAAGGTTTTATTCACCCTATTATTCCTGTCATAATTATCACCAGAGATACCATTACTAATACAATCAAGATGATGGCTGGTAATAAAGGTAAAGTGGTAGCCGCGATGTTTTTAGGGAAGGTGAAGGCAGCCTGTTTAATGGTAGGCATTATTTTAATTTTATTTTACAATATGCCATTTTCGCTATATAATTTAAGGGTAGCTGATTTCCTCTTAGTAATGGCTGCCGTTCTATCAGTGATTTCGATGATTCAATATTATAATATCAATAAGAGGATTATTTTTAGTAAATAAAAAAAGATAAAGAAAATTATTTTATAATCATCTGTTAGTACTAAACTTCCTAAATTACTTAGGAAGTTTTGCTTTTTTAGCAGCTATTCCTATTAAAAAAGACAAACAAATGTTCGTTTTGCTATTGCCTTTTATTCATAAATAAGATAAAATGAAAATGTTGAGGAAATAAGGAGGAAACTATGAAAAAATTAATTAGTCAGGATAAAGCCCTAGCTCAAGTATTAAATGATATTGAAAAACAATTTGGTAAGGGTGCTATTATGAGGTTAGGGGATAATCGTAATATTGATATTGATGTGTGTTCAAGCGGCTCAATAAGCTTGGATATTGCTTTAGGTGTTGGTGGTTATCCCAAGGGACGAATTGTAGAAATTTATGGACCAGAATCAAGTGGTAAGACGACCCTAGCTTTGCACGCTATTGCTGAGGTTCAAAAACAAGGTGGACGGGCAGCCTTCATTGATGCCGAACACGCTTTGGATCCTATTTATGCTCAAAAATTAGGAGTGAATATTGGTGAATTATTATTATCACAGCCGGATACTGGCGAACAAGCTTTAGAAATATGTAATGCTCTTGTTAAGAGTGAGGCAATTAGTATTGTGGTTGTTGATTCGGTTGCGGCTTTAGTTCCCCGTGCTGAAATAGACGGGGAGATGGGTGATAGTCACATTGGCTTACAAGCCCGTCTAATGAGTCAAGCGCTACGGAAATTATCGGGTATTATCAGTAAAACAAATACTATTGTTATTTTTATTAATCAATTAAGAGAAAAAATTGGTGTTATGTTTGGTAATCCAGAAACAACTCCGGGTGGACGTGCTTTAAAATTCTATTCAACGGTTAGATTAGATATTAGAAGATTAGAGCAAATAAAAATTGGTGATAATATTGTTGGTAATAAAACCGCTATTAAAGTAGTTAAGAATAAGGTGGCACCGCCTTTTAAATCAGTCATGGTTGAAATCATTTATGGGGAAGGAATAAGTCGCGAAGGGGAAATTATTGATTTGGCAACGAATGCCTTAATTTTAGAAAAAAGTGGCGCCTGGTATGCTTACAAAGGTGAAAAATTAGGTCAGGGTAAAGAGAATGTTAAGGCCGCTTTAAAAGAAAACCATAAATTGAGGGCAGAATTAGAGAAAAAGGTATATGATTACTATGGTGTTTTAAAAGCTAAGAAAATAGCTGTTAAACAAAAATAAGGACGAAATAACGTCCTTTTCTTGACAATAGATATAATGACCGATAAAATGTAATATAGGATTAATTGTAATTCATGATTAATTATTAGAAGTAATTTGGAGGGATATTATGAATGATATATGGTTCTCCATTTTACTTGTTATATTTGGATTATTATTAGGAATTGTGGTTGTGTTAATCTTTAATTATTTAAAGAGTATCAGAACTAATAAAAAAGCTGAAAATATTATTGAAAAAGCTAGAAAAGAATCAGAAATATTGAAAAGAGATTCTCTTTTGGAGGCTAAAGAAGAAACATACAAATTAAAATCAGAAGCTGACAAAGAAATAAAAGAGAAAAAAAGGGAAATCAGGGATATAGAGGTTCGCTTATTACAAAGAGAAAATAATATTGATCGTCGAGACCAAACTTTGCAAAAAAGGGAACAATTATTGACCGAAAAAGAAAATAATATTTTAGATAAACAAAGAATAATCCAAAATGACCAAGTAAAATTAGAACAAAAACAAAAGGAACAAATAGAATTACTAGAAAAAATATCAGGTTTTTCGCGGGAAGAAGCCCAAGATTTAATTATGAAAAAAGTGGCGGAAGATATTGATAAGGAAATTACCCTATACATCAAAGAAAGAGAAAATGAAGCCGAATTAGAAGTCGATAAAAAAGCCAAAAATATGTTGGTGGCTTCGATGCAAAGATATGCGTCAGATGTTGCTAGTGAGCAAACCGTTACGGTTGTTAATTTACCAAATGATGATATGAAAGGTCGGATTATTGGCCGTGAAGGTCGTAATATAAGGACGATTGAGGCTATTACTGGTGTTGATCTTATTATTGACGATACTCCTGAGGCTGTTGTTTTATCTAGTTTTGATCCGTTAAGACGGGAAATAGCTAGACAAACTTTGGAAGCTCTAATAAAAGATGGGCGCATTCATCCGGCTCGGATTGAGGAAATTTATGATAAAACTTGTCAGGATATTAAAACAAAAATAAGAGAACAAGGTGAAGAAACCTTGTTTGAACTGGGTATTACTAAAGTCGGACCAGAACTAATTGAAATATTAGGTAAACTTCATTATCGCACTAGTTATGGTCAAAACTCACTTCAACATTCTAAAGAAGTAGCCCATTTAGCAGGTATAATGGCAAATGAATTAGGGGAAAATGTTAACCTAGCTAAACGAGCTGGTTTATTTCATGACATAGGTAAAGCTATTGATCATGAAGTAGAAGGCAGTCATGTCGAAATAGGAGGGGAACTAGCTAAAAAGTATAAGGAATGTGATATAGTAATAAATGCTATTGCGTCTCACCATGGTGATGAGGCACCTAGTAGTGTTATTGCCGTTTTAGTAGCCATTGCTGATGCCCTTTCTGCTTCACGTCCGGGAGCTCGTAATGATTCATTAGAAAACTATATCAAGAGACTAGAACAATTAGAGGCGATAGCTAATGAAATGGATGGCGTTGATAAAACTTACGCTATGCAAGCTGGTAGGGAACTTAGAGTAATTGTTAAACCGGAAGAAGTAGATGATGTAACTAGCCATAAAATAGCGCGAGATATTAAGGAAAGAATAGAAGATGAAGTGCAATATCCAGGTACCATAAAGGTAACTGTTATTAGGGAAACAAGAGTTTCAGAAGAGGCAAGATAATTGCTTCTTTTTTTTATCTTTTAATATCCATTATAACTGGTAATATAATTGGGCGTCGCCCAGTTTTCGCGAATATAAAAGGGGTTAATTCAAGAATTATTTCATTCTTTAAGTCTTGATAATTAATATTATCCTCTTTAATTTTTCGTTTTAAGATATCATAGGCAATCCCTTGGATTTTATTAAGTAATTCTTCATTTTCATTTACTAATACAAAACCCCTAGTAGTAATGGTCGGTTTTGCTAATAATTCTTTTTTATTAACATCAATATTAGCAATAATAACTAAAATACCATCATTAGACATTATTTTACGGTCTCTAATAACAATACCACCGACATTACCAACCCGACTACCATCAACATATATATCAGCAATCGGTAATGAACCGACTTTTCTGGCTTCACTTTTATCAATTGATAATATATCGCCATTTTCTAAAAGGAAAATATTTTTCCTTGGAATACCACATTCAACGGCAATATCAGCATGTTTTTTTAACATTCTAAATTCCCCGTGATAAGGCATAAAATACTTGGGCTTCATTAATCGTAACATTAATTTTAATTCCTCCAAGGGGGCATGCCCAGAGGTATGAACCTCACTCAACATATTATTGGTATATACTTCAACCCCCCTTAAGTAAAGCTTGTTAATAGTTCTTGAAATACTAAGGGCATTTCCAGGGATGGGCGAAGATGAAAAGACCACGAGATCATTTGGCATTAATTTTACTTGGTTATGTGATCCATCCGCAATTCTAGATAAAGCGGCTAGTGGTTCTCCTTGGGACCCAGTACACAGGATAACTAGTTTATTATTTGGTATTTGCTTGGCCTCATTACTCTCAATAATGACTTTATCATTTTTAATATAACCGCATTCAATGGCGTTTTCCAATTGGTTTTCCATACTTCTACCAAACACCGCAATTTTACGGTTATTTTTTTGACAAGTTTCAACAATATGTTTTAGGCGGTAAACGTTTGAAGCAAAGGTAGCAATTATTATCCGCCCATTATGTCGCTCAATAATTTCTCCTAAGGCCTCGTCAACTCGCGACTCACTCATTGATACTCCTTCTACTAAGGCATTAGTACTATCACTTAGGAGTAATTTCACTCCTTTATTACCAATCGCTGCCATTTTATGAATATCCGCTACTGGACCAATTGGGGTCCAATCAAATTTAAAGTCACCAGTCATCACCACGGTACCATTGGGCGTGTTAAAAACAATCCCATGTGAATCTGGAATAGAGTGGGTGGTTCTAAAAAAGGTCACCTCAAAATGTTTAAATTTAATTTTGGTATCTTCGTTATAACAAGTAACGTTTTTGTAGTTTATATTTCTTTCACTTAATTTTTTATTAATTAATGAAGTGGCTTGTTTTGGTGCATAGATAATAGGTATATTTATTTCTTGTAGTAAAAAAGGAATACCACCAATATGATCTTCATGTCCATGGGTTATTATTAAAGCTTTTATTTTTTGTTGATTCTTCTTCAAAAAAGTATAATCGGGTAATACATAATCAATACCTAATAACTCTTCCTCTGCAAAAGAAACTCCCGTATCAACAACAATTAACTCATTTTCATGAGCGATACAATACATATTTTTCCCGACCTCACCTAATCCGCCAAGCGCAAAAATTCGGGTATCATTACCGTCAAAAAACTTCATGTAAATCTCCTTTCATATCGATTTTAAAGTATTAACTTATATCATTATAATATTAATTCATAAAAAAGTCTAATGTTATTATAAGATATATGAGATAATTTTTGTTAAAATGAAACCAAACTAATTTTCTTTAGTATATTACCTTTCTAGCCAAGCATAACAGAAAAGGTTAGTAAATACTATTATTTAATATACAAATATTAACGCTAAAGGTACTATCAAAAGTATCTAAAAATAGGTATAATATAAATAGGTGATAAGATGGGACTATTTAAAAGAATGAAGAATATCTTTGGCCAAACCAAAGATATTGAATCATATAATAAAGGTTTATCTAGAACAAGGCAAGACTTTATGACTAAATTAAGCAATTTAACTAATAAGCATCATAAAATAACAGAAGATTATTTTAATGATTTAGAAGAGATTTTAATTATGGCTGATGTTGGCGTCAATACTATTTTTAAGTTTATGGACCGCCTAAGAAAAAGGGTAAGGCTAGAAAAGGTAGAAAATCCGCAAGAATTAAATGAAATTATTGTTGATGAATTATTCATTATTTATGTTGGCGATGACATTATCGTCAATAAGATTAATTATAGTAAAACTAACCCAACAGTAATATTATTTGTCGGCGTTAATGGAACCGGTAAAACAACGACTATTGGTAAACTTGCTTATCAATTAAAACAACAAGGTAAAAAAGTAATGTTAGTGGCTGGGGATACTTTTCGTGCTGGAGCGACTGAGCAAATAATAGAATGGGGTAAAAGAGTTGGGGCAACGGTCCAAAGTAAACCAAAGTCTGATCCTACCAGTGTTATATATGAGGCTTTAAAAGAAGCTAAAGAACAAGATTATAATATAGTATTAATTGATACGGCTGGCCGCTTGCAAAATAAAATAAATTTAATGCAGGAACTTAAAAAAATAAACAAAGTTATTAATAATATTGTCCCTGGGGCTCCTCATGATACACTGTTAGTCGTTGATGCGACCACTGGTCAGAACGCTATTAGTCAAGCCAAAGCTTTTAAAGAAATAACTAATATTACAGGAATTGTCTTAACTAAGCTAGATGGTACGGCCAAAGGGGGTATTGTTCTCGCGATTAAGGATGAGGTTAATATTCCAGTTAAATATGTTGGTTTAGGGGAAAAGTTAGATGATTTGGCCATGTTTGATATAGAAAAATATATCTATGGTTTATTTAAGGATTTAATGGGGTGATTAAATGGAAAAGGTAACTAGTTTAATTATTCTTTATGATTTATATGGCGAATTATTAACTAAGAAACAAAAGGATTACTTTGTGGCTTATTATTTTAATAACTTATCATTAAGTGAGATAAGTGATAATTTTGAGGTTAGCCGTAATGCGATTCATAAACAATTAAAGATAATTGAACAGAAGTTATATTATTATGAAGAAAAATTAAAATTACTGACTAAAAGTAAAAAATTAAATGAAATCATTAATAGTATTAACGATAAGCCATTGAAGGAAAAATTAATAGCGATTGATTTAATATAAGGAGATGATAAAATGTTTGAATCATTAAGTGATAGATTAGAAGGGGTTTTAA